>NZ_LMKQ01000002.1:300000-571413 GCF_001421565.1 Agromyces sp. Leaf222
ACGCACCTCTGGGACAACATCGTCGACCTCACGGCCTACCGCGACGGCCTGTACTGGCGGTGGATGCTGAACACCGCCCTCTACGCCGGCGTCGGCGCCGTGATCTCGACGTACATCTCGGCGCTGTCGGGCTACGCGCTCGCGAAGTACGTGTTCCCCGGCAAGGCCACGGTGTTCCGCATCCTGCTCATGGGCGTGCTCGTGCCCGGCGTGATCCTCGCGATCCCGCAGTACCTCCTGCTCGCGCAGGTCGGCCTCACGAACACGTACTGGTCGGTGCTGCTGCCGCAGTTGATCAGCCCCTACGGCATCTACCTCGCGCGTATCTACGCGGCCGCCGCCGTGCCGACCGACATCATCGAGTCGGCGCGCACCGAGGGTGCCCGCGAGCTGTTCATCTTCCACCGCATCGCCCTGCCCATGATGGGGCCGGGACTCGTGACGATCTTCCTCTTCCAGTTCGTCGCGGTGTGGAACAACTTCATGCTGCCGTACATCATGCTCGGCGACGACCGGCTGTTCCCGATCACCGTCGGCCTCTCGGGCCTGCTCAACCAGGGCGCGTCGCTGCCGTCGATGTACACGCTCGTCATCACGGGCGCGCTGCTGTCGATCGTGCCGCTCATCGCGCTGTTCCTCGTGCTGCAGCGGTACTGGCGGGTCGACCTCGCCGCCGGCGCGGTCAAGGCGTGAGCCGAGCGGATGCCGCGGGGCCGGCGCCCGACGGCGGGGCGGATGCCGCGGCGCGAGTGCCGGGCCCAGCCGCCCGTTCGGGTGGCGGGCGTTCGGGCACCGGCCGCACCTACACTGGCCACGTGAGCGAGCACGCGCCGAAGCGGCGACCGACCATCGAGGATGTCGCGCGCGAGTCCGGCGTCTCGCGGGGCACCGTGTCGCGCGTGCTCAACGGCGGGCACTGGGTGAGCCCGCCCGCGCGCGAGGCGGTCGAGCAGGCCATCAAGCGCACGGGCTACCGCATCAACCCGCACGCCCGAAACCTCGCCACCGCTCGAGCGAACTCGGTGGCGTTCCTGCTCACCGAGTCGCACGACCGCCTGTTCGAGGACCCGAACTTCTCGGTGCTCATGCGCTCGGCGGCCGATGCACTCGCCGAGCGCGACCTGCCGCTCGTGCTGCTCATGGCCGGATCCGACGACGAGCAGCGGCGTGCGACCGACTTCATCATGGGCGGCCACGTCGACGGCGCCCTGCTCGTCTCGTCGCACCGCGGACGCGAGGGGTTCCTCAAGCGCCTCGTCGAGGCCGAGGTTCCGGTCGTCTCGTGCGGCGTGCCGCTCGGCTACGAGCGCCGCATCGGCTTCGTCTCGGCCGACGACCGCGACGGCGCGCGCGACGTCGTGTCGTACCTGCGCGCGCAGGGCCGCGAGCGCGTCGCGACGATCACCGGACCGCAGGACACCTCGGGCGGCGTCGGCCGGCTCGAGGGCTATCGCGAGGAGCTCGGCTCCGAATACGACGAGCGGTACGTCGCGTTCGGCGACTACTCGCGCTCGAGCGGCGCACGCGCCATGGAGCTCCTGCTCGAGCAGGCGCCCGACCTCGACGCCGTCTTCGCCGCGAACGACATGATGGCGGCCGGCGCGCTCGACGTGCTCAAGGCCCGCGGGCGTCGCGTGCCAGACGACGTCGCCGTCGCCGGCTTCGACGACGCCCCCATCGCGACTCGCCTCGACCCCCAGCTGACGACCATGCGCCAGCCCTTCGACCGCATCGCGCACGAGATGGTGCGCATGCTGCTCGACGTGTTCGACGGCCGGCCGGCCGGCCGCATGACCCTGCCGACCGAGCTCGTGGTGCGCGAGTCGGCCTGACGCCGGGCGGCGCCGACACGCTGGTGAGGTCCGCCGAGTGGTCACGTTCTGCTGCTCTGGGCCGGCACGAGACAGCAGATCCTGACCGCTCGGCGGCGCGGCGCGGCGCGGCGGGATGCCCGCGGCGCGGCGGGATGCCCGCGGCGCACCTGGCGCGGCCCTCAGTCCTCCGAGATCTCCGCCACCGTCTCGGCGGTCTCGGTCGCCGAGAGCGAGAGGGCGATGTCGGCCTGGCTGATGATGCCGACGAGGTCGTGCCCGTCGATCACCGGAAGGCGGCGCACCTGGTGCTGCTGCATCGTCTCCAGCGCCTCGCGGATGTCGTCGTCGGCGCCGATCGTCACGGGCTTGCCCTCGCCGAGGCTTCCGGCGGTCACGGTGGCGGGGTCGCCGCCGTCGGCGAGGCACTTCACCACGATGTCGCGGTCGGTGAGCATGCCCTTCAGCCGGTCGTCGTTGCCGCAGATGGGCAGCGCGCCGACGTCGAGGTCGCGCAGCATCCTGGCCGCCTCGACGAGCGTCTGATCCTCCTTCACGCAGGTCACGTCGGGGGTCATGAGGTCGCGTGCCAGGGTCATCCGGTGCTCCAATCATCGCGGGGGTATGCGCTGCATCGTAGGCACGCTCGCGTCCGGGCCGCCCGGGGGTTGACGTGGCGGCATCGAGCGGTGCGGATGCCGCGGGCGGACGCCTTCGCGTCAGGCAGACGTGCGCGGGTCAGGCCGTTCGCAGCGCATCCGGCCTGATCCGCGCGCGATCGCCTGAATCCGGGCACTCCTGCGTACCTTTTCGGGCAGGCCACTGGCCGCGAGCGGGCGGCGGCGCTACCTTCGACGTGCGCGGGGGACCGCCCGGTCCGAGCGCGGGGAAACGTCCGAGCGCGGGGGAGCGTCGATGGCGGTGCGGGTCTGCGAGGTGTGCGGGGAGGCCAACGAGCCGTCCGCACGCTTCTGCCGTGTCTGCGACGCGTACCTCGGATGGGACTCCGGCGCTGCGACCCTCGACGGCGAACCGCTCACCGGCACCATTCCGACGGTCATCGATCCGGCGGTCGCCGACGCCGACGCCGACGCCGCAGCCGCAGGCCCAGCCCCGACGCCGACCCCCGCTCCGACCGAGACGGCGCAGGGGACGGATGCCGGAGCCGCACCGGGTGCGACCACAGCCGCCAAGGCGGCGACCGCGGAGACCGCCACCGCGGAGACCGGAGCCGCGGCCACGACCCCGATCGCCGCGACCGGCGCCGCAGCAGGGGCGGCCGCCGCAACACAGCCGGGTGCGACGAAGCCCGTGCCGGAGGCATCCGCCCCCGGACCGTCGGCGCCGTCGTCGACGACGCAGCCGCACCCCGCGGCATCCGCTCGCATCGAGGCGCCGGAGGCGGTGCTCGACATCATCGAGGCGACGGTCGGCCCGGGTGCGCCGGTCACGGTCGTGCTGCGGCTCACGAACCCGTCGTCGATCGTCGACGGCTACGCGATCGAGCCGGTCTCCCCGCCGCAGTGGCTCGAGTTCTCGCACGGGGACACGCACCTCATGCCCGACCAGGAGCTCGCGGTGCCGCTCGAGCTCGGACTGCGCGCCGACGTGCTCGTGCTCGCGCAGCGGGTCGCGCTGACGTTCCGGGTCTCCTCGCAGGCGGACCCCGACCGCAGCGTCGAGGTCGCGTTGCAGCTCACGGTGCCGCCGCTCGGTCCGAGCGCGACGCTCGAGGTGCGGCCGAGCCTCATCCGGCTCGAGGACCACGCCGCGGGCGAGTTCAGCGTGCGCCTCGACAACCGCGCGGCGAACTTCCCGCAGACGGTTCGCCTCACCGCCGCCGACGCGGAGGGTGTCGTGCGCTTCGCGTTCGCGCCCGACGTCGTCACGGTGCCGCCCGGCCAAGTGGTCGAGCTCGAGGTGTCGTTCACGGCCCCGGAGCCCGAGCCGGGCCGCGAGCTCAGCCGCCAGATCACCGTGGAGGCGGGCAACGACGCCGGTCGCGCCGCCGTGCCGTTGACGCTCGTGCAGCGCACCGCGGCCGAGCCGGTGGACGCGCCCGTGCGCGTGCGCATCGAACCCAGCTCGCTGCGCGTCGACCGCGGCAACACCGCCGACTTCGACGTGCTCCTCGACCACCGGGGCGGGCACAAGCAGGTGACGCTGTCGCTCGCCGGGCGCGACCCAGGGCGCGCGATCGGCTTCGCGTTCAGCTCGGCGCAGGTGGTGCTCGAGCCCGGAGCGGTCGCGCACGTGCGCGGGCGGCTCGCGGCGCCGGCTCCTCCGCGCGGCGGCACCGTGCAGTATCCGTTCTCGGTCGTCGCCTCCGACGGCGTGCAGGATGTCGAGGCCGCCGCCACGGTCGAGCTCACGTCACCGCCCGAGCCGATCCTCACCGCGGCGATCCGCCTCGATCCGCCGTCGCAGCTCGTCGTCAACGAACGCCAGGCGGTGTTCCAGGTGACCGTCGACAACCGTCGCGGCGTGGATCCGCTCGGAGTCCGCCTCGAGGGCGCGTCGGAGGACGGCACGGCCCGACTCACGTTCACGCCAGCGGAGCTCGTCGTCCCGCCTGGTCAGGGGGTCGTGTCGCGGCTCGTCGTCGACGCCCCGCGGCCAGAACCGTCGGAGTCGGCGACCCGCCGGTTCCGCGTGATCGCGACCGACGGCGTGCACTCGATCGAGGCCGACGCGGCGCTCACGCAGGCGAGCGCGGATCGGCGGCCCGTGACCAGTCGCATCCTCGTGACGATCGGCGGCCTGCTCGTGCTCATCGGGGCGTTCGCCGAGTGGTTCGCGAACTTCCCGCCGTTCCTGCCCTCGGTCGACCTCATCGGCGCGCTCGTGCGCGGCCAGCTGAACCTCGGCGACATCACGCTCTCGGAGCCGCCGATCCGCGTGTGGGTGATCCTGTTCGGCGCGCTCATGCTCCTCGGCATGATCGGCAAGTCGGGCAGGCTCACCCGGGTGAGCGCCGTGCTCATCGTGCTCGTGACGGTGGCCTGGCTGATCTTCCTCGCGGTCGCCGCGTTCGTGCCGCCGCTCGGGCTCGGGCTCTTCCTCATCTGGATCGGTTGCGTGCTCGGGTTCGTCGGCGGCATCCTCGCCCGGCCGCGGCCCGAGAACTGACCCGGCGCGACATCCGCAGCTCAGCCGCGACGCCGTGCGCGGTCGGGCGCGGTGCTCCAGAGCGCCCACGCGACGAGCACGGGCTGCAGGAACAGGCGGATGAACCGCGCCCGATCGGTGCGCATGAGCGGCGCCGGGCGTCCGGTGCGCCACTGGTGCACGTTGCCGGGGAACACGGCGACGAAGAACGCCGCGATCATCGCGCCGATGCGACGGCGCTCGCGCGGCAGGGCGACGACGGCGACGCCGAGCAGCACCTCGGCGGCACCCGACGCGACGACCACGCCGTCCTTGTCGATCGGCGCGACCTGCTCGACCCAGTCGGGCACCACGATGCGGTAGCCCCTGCGGGCCCAGAACAGGTGCGAGAGTCCCGCGAAGACGAGCAGGCCGGCGAGCAGCCACCTGGCGATCGAGCGGATGACGGTGAGCGGCCGGGTCGGGCGGTGGTTCGGGCGTCGGCGCATCGACCCAGTGTCGCACCGCGGCATCCGGGGAACCGATCTTTCGTGGATGTCGACGAACGGGTCGATTCACGGCCTCGGCGTTCGTCGTGGGGATATGACGAAGCACACCGACCTGCCGCCCGACCTCGCCCGCGAGCACCGCATCGACGTCGCGGAGATCAGCTGGATCGCGTCCAAGCGCGCCGCGGCGATGCGCGCGAGGGACGCCGACTGGCTCGCCGCCCGATACGTGCCGGGCGCGCCCGTGATCGGCACGACCCCGCCCGTCACGCGGATCGCCGACGCGAGCCGCGACGCCGTGCGCATCTGGGAGTGGTTCGAGCTGCTGCAGGGCCGCATCCGCTGGTCGGCGCGCATCGAGGCGGTGGAGCTCGCCGGCGACCGGGCGACGTGCCGCACGATCGAACGCGTGTCGTACCGCGTGCTCAGGGGGCGGCGCGTGCACCTGACCCTCGAGACCACGATCGGGCTGCGCCGCGACGCGGACCGCTGGCGCATCACCTCCGAGTTCGCCGTCGAGGTGAGCGGTCGGCGTGACCGGTCTGCGTGACTGATCGGCGTGACCGGTGCGCCTAGGCTGGGCCTCTCACCCCCAGGAGGCAGCGTGGCGCAGAAGGTCATCGTCATCACCGGCGCAAGCGACGGCATCGGGCGCGCCGCGGCCCGCAGGCTCAGTGCAGACGGCCACCACGTCGTGCTCGTCGGGCGCTCGCCGCAGAAGACGCAGGCGCTCGCCGACGAACTCGGCGCCCCGCACCACCTCGTCGACTTCGCCGACCTGGCCTCGGTGCGCGAGCTCGCCGCAGACCTCGCGACGCGGCATCCGCACATCGACGTGCTCGCGAACAACGCCGGCGGCGTGTTCGGCAAGGAGCGCACCGTGACCCGCGACGGGCACGAGACGACGTTCCAGGTGAACTACCTCGCACCGTTCCTGCTCACGCAGGAGCTCATGCCGACGCTCGTCGCCTCGCGGGCCACGGTCGTCAACACCTCGAGCCTCGCCAACCGGCTGTTCGCGCGGTTCGACATCGACGACCTCGAGTCCGAGCGCCGCTATCGGCCGGTGCGCGCCTACGGCAACGCGAAGCTGGCCCAGATCCTCTTCACGAAGGAGCTCGAGCGGCGCCACGGCGACGAGGGCGTGACGTCGACGGCGTTCCATCCGGGCGCGATCGCCACGAACTTCTCGGCCGAGCACGGCTCCGGCATGTCGGGGCTGTACCGCTGGCGGCTGCGCGACCTCGTGCTCGCCTCGCCCGAGCAGGGCGCCGAGACGCTCGTGCACCTCGCCGAGGGCGAGCCCGGCGTCGACTACCCGACGGGCCGCTACTTCGCGAAGTCGAAGCCCGCGCGGGCGAGCCGTCGCGCCGACGACGCCGACCTCGCCCGCGAGCTGTGGGATCGCTCGCTGGCGATGCTCGACGAGGTGCCCGCCGGGTCCTGACCGGAGCCGACCATGGGGATCGACTCGCGGCGCGCTCAGGCGGCGAGCACGTCGCCGACGCCCGGCACCTCGGCGAGGCTGAAGTACACCGGCAGGTCGCGCGAGCGGGCGATGGCGACGTCCTGGTCGGCGCCGCGGGATTCGCCCGGCAGGCGCAGCACGGCGTCGCAGCGCTGCAGCAGGCGTTCGGCGGTCGGGTACATGACCTGCTCGGCGAGCGGGTCGGTCGGCCCGCTGGCGCCGGCGCTCGCGAGCACGGGCAGCGCGACCCACTCGCCGATCATCGGCACGTGGCCGGCCTGGAAGAGCGGCCAGGCGGCTGCTTCGAGGCGTTCGAGGTTCTGCTGCATGAGGGCGGGGTCGCCGCCGGTGCCCGAGGCGTAGGGGCCGGCGATCAGGATCATCATCGAAGTGGTCATGTTCTGCAGGATAGTGCAGAATGTGTAGAAACGTGCAACAACGTGAAGGAGTGCGAATGCTGACGGCGACTCGACGGGAGCTCCTGCTCGACCGACTCGACCGCGACCGGCGCATCGTCGCCAAGGAGATCGCGCTCGAACTCGGCCTCTCCGAAGACAGCATCCGCCGCGACCTGCGCGAACTCGCCGCCGAGGGCCTGCTCACGCGCGTCTACGGCGGAGCGGTTCCGGGATCGCCGGCCGTCGCCGACTACGCCGCACGCACCGCGATCGCCTCCGGCAGCAAGGGCCGGGTCGCCGCGGCCGCCGCCGCGCTGGTGCAGCCCGGTTGCACGGTGATCCTCGACGGCGGCACGACGAACCTCGCGGTGGTCGAGCACCTCTCGCGCTCGCTGCAATGCACGATCGTCACGCACAGCCCGACGATCGCGGTCGCGCTGCTCGAGCACGCCGCAGAGGTGATCCTGATCGGCGGGCGCCTCTTCAAGCACTCCGCGGTCGCGTCGGGCTCCGCGGCCGTCGAGGCGGCCAACCGCATCAACGCCGACCTCTTCCTCCTCGGCGTCACGGGCATCAACCCGACGACCGGGCTCACGACCGGCGACGCCGACGAGGCCGCGATGAAGCGCGTGCTCGTCTCGCGGGCGGCCGAGACCTACGCGCTGGGCAGCGCCGAGAAGGTGGGCGCCGCCTCCGCGTTCCAGGTGCTGCCGCTCGACGCGGTCACCGGACTCGTGCTCGACGCCGAGGCCGACGCGACCTCGCTCGCGCGACTGCGAGAGACCGGGGTGCGCATCGTCGAGGCCGCCGCGGGCGCGGACACGGGCGCACGCGCGGGCTGAGCGAACCGGCCGGCGGCCGGCGGGTCGGCGGTCCGTGCGAGCATGAGGGGGTGACCGACACGCCTCCGCCCGCGACCGGCGCAGCGGACTGGCGATCGGCCCTCGCCCCGCTCGCCGCACCGACGGGGTCGAGCGGCCGTGACGGCGCACGCTCGCGTCCGGGCTCCGAGTCCGATCCGTCAGGTCGGTCGGCGCCGTCGAAGCGCCTCGGTCTGCAGTTCGAGCTGCGCCGCAAGGTCACGAGGCGCAGCGGCCAGTGGCAGGGTCCGCGTGACGAACCGGCCAAGCGCGCGGCATCCGTCGACCGACTCGCGGTTCGACCCGTGACGCAGGGCGCGCGCGGTGCGTGGATCAAGTCGGGTCTCACCTGGCAGAACATCGCCTACCAGGGCGAGGCCGGCGGGTTCGATCCCGCGCAGGCGCGTTGGTTCGCGCAGTTCGCGCTGCTGAAGGGCAGCTCGCCGAGCGTCTACACGACCTACGGGTCCGAATGGGTCACGCTCGACGAGTTCGAGAGCCCGCTGCTCTGGGCGCTGTTCGCCGAGGCCGGCCGACTGGGCGTCGCCCTGGTCGGGTCGGATGCCACGCCCGACGTCGTCGTGCACGGCTCGGCCGCCATCGCGCTCGACGCGCACGAGGGCGACGGCGAGGGCGACGGCGACGGCGCGCTCACCCTCGCACCCGAGCTCGCGTTCGACGACGTGCCGGGAACGCTCGCGAACGCCCGCGGCATCGGCACGCACGGGGTCTACCGGTACGACTTCGACGAGGGTCGCATCGAGCTGGGCGGCTTCGCCGAGCCGGTCGGCGACGCCGCGCGGGCGCTGCTCGAGAACCCAGACGCCCCGGTCGTCCGGGTGCCGGCCGTCGACCTGCCCGAGTTCCTGCGACGCCACCTGCCCGCGCTCGCCCGCTCGATCGCGGTGACGAGCCGCGACGGGTCGTTCACGCCGCCGCCGCCCGTGCCCGCCGAACTCGTGCTCGACCTGCGGTTCGAGCCGCACGACGTGCTTCGCCTGGCCTGGCACTGGCATCACGCCGACGGACGGGTCACGTCGGTCGGGGCGCCCGCGGGCGTCGACAGCAGCGCGGCCGTCGCCGCCTCGATCGCGGTGGCGGCCGACGACCCCGACCTCGACGACGACCTGCTCGCACGGGTCGCCGACGTGCTCGGCTGGGTTCCGCTCGACACCGTGCTGCTGCGCGGCGTCGACGCCGCCGAGTTCTGCGCGGAGCGCCTGCCCCAGCTCGAGGCGCTCGCCGAGCGGCATCCGCTGCGGCTCGAGGTCGAGGGCGAGCGCCCCGACTACCGCCTGCTCACCGAGCCGCCGAAGGTGCGCGTCACGACGGTCGAGTCGCGCAAGACCGACTGGTTCGACCTCGGCGTCGTCATCACGATCGACGGGCGCATGGTGCCGTTCATGCCGCTCTTCCGCGCGCTCGCGAAGGGCCAGCGTCGCCTGATGCTCGTCGACAAGACCTACCTGATGCTGAACCAACCGGTCTTCGACCCGCTGCGCGACCTCATCGAGGAGGCCGGCACGCTCGCCGAATGGGAGACCGGCCTGCGCATCCACGCGAGCCGCACGAGCCTCTGGGCTGACTTCGAAGACCTCGCCGACGTCGCGGAGCCTGCGGTCTCATGGCGTCGCACCGTCGAGGGGCTCGAGCACGGGCGCGTCGAGCAGCTGGCCGAACCCGAGGGGCTCGCGCTGCCGCTGCGCCCCTACCAACTCGCCGGATTCCGCTGGCTCGCCTACCTCTGGGCGAACCGCCTCGGCGGCATCCTCGCCGACGACATGGGCCTCGGCAAGACGGCACAGGCGCTCGCGCTCATGGTGCACGCCGTCGAGCGCGGTGCGTCCGCGCCGTTCCTCGTCGTCGCACCCACGTCGGTCGCGTCGAACTGGGCCCGCGAGGCGGCACGCTTCACGCCCGGCCTGCGCGTGGCATCCGTCACCTCAACGCAGGCGAAGCGTCGGGGCAGCATCGCGGATGCCGCGGCCGACGCGGACCTCGTCATCACCACGTACGCCGTGCTGCGCCTCGAGGCCGAGGCGTTCGGCGCGCTCGAGTGGGGCGGGCTCGTGCTCGACGAGGCGCAATTCGTGAAGAACGCGACGACGAAGGTGCACGCGGCGGCCCGCGGCATCCGTGCGCCGTTCCGCCTCGCCGTCACCGGCACCCCCATCGAGAACGACCTCGGCGAGCTGTGGGCGATCCTGCAGATCGTCGCGCCGGGCCTGTTCCCGTCGCGCCGGTCGTTCGACGAGCAGTACCGGCGGCCGATCGAGCTCGACCGAAACCTCGTGCGGCGCGATCGGCTGCGCCGCCGCATCCGGCCGCTCATGCTGCGTCGCACGAAAGACGACGTCGCGCCCGAGCTGCCGGCGAAGCAGGAGCAGGTGCTCGAGGTGACGCTCGCGCCGACCCACCGCCGGCTCTACGACACGATGCTGCAGCGAGAGCGGCAGAAACTGCTCGGCCTCATCGACGACCTCGACCGCAACCGGTTCATCGTCTACCGGTCGCTCACGCTGCTGCGCATGCTCGCGCTCGACGCGACGCTCATCGACGACGACGCATACGCGCATGTGCCCTCCGCCAAGCTCGACGCCCTGTTCGAGCAGCTCGACGACGTGCTCGCCGAGGGGCACAAGGCTCTCGTGTTCAGCCAGTTCACGTCGTTCCTCGGGCGGGCCAGGTCGCGGCTCGATGCGGCGGGCGTGCCGTACGCCTACCTCGACGGGTCGACCCCGGTGCGTCGCCGCGACGCCGAGATCGCGCGATTCCGCGACGGCGAGGCATCCGTGTTCCTGATCAGCCTGAAGGCCGGCGGGTTCGGCCTGAACCTCACCGAGGCCGACTACGTGTTCCTGCTCGACCCGTGGTGGAACCCCGCGAGCGAGGCGCAGGCCGTCGACCGTGCGCACCGCATCGGGCAGACGAAGCAGGTGATGGTCTACCGGCTCGTCGCCGCCGACACCATCGAAGAGAAGGTCATGGCGCTCAAGGCCCGCAAGGGCGAGCTCGTCGCGTCGATCCTCGACGAGGGTACGGATGCCGCAGACCCGCGTGCAGCCGAGGCGTTGACAGCCGACGACCTGCGGGGGCTGCTCGAGGCGTGAACGCCGGGTCGCGTCTCGCCTTCGAGCGTGAACGACGGATGCCCCGAGCCGAAGCCCGGGGCATCCGCGCCGATCGATCGATCGGGCCGTTCGGCGATCAGGCCTTGCGGCGCCGCGCGATCACGAGGGTGACGCCGGCCGCGGCGAGCAGCGCACCGGCACCGATCGCGAGCGGAAGCACGTCGAATCCGGTCGACGCGAGGCCGGCCTCGGTCGAGCCTGCGGTGGTCGCCGCGGGCGTCGTGGTCGGCGTCTCATCGGGGGTCTGCACCGTCGTCTCGTCGCCGCCCTCGGGGGTGGTCGGGTCGGTCGGCTCGCTCGGGTCGACGGGCTCGGTCGGGTCGACCGGGTCCGTCGGGTCGGCGGGGTCGATCGGGTCCGTCGGCTCGATCGGCGTCAGCGGGGTGGTCGGGTCGGTGGGGTCGACCGGGTCGGTCGGCTCGCCGGGCTCGGGGGTGCAGTCGAGGCCCTTGCCGCCGATCCACGGGTAGTTGTGGTGCTCGACGCCGTCGCCGCCGATGGTGAGGTCGCCGCCGACGAGGAGGCGGCCGTTCGTCGAGGTCGTCACGTCCGCGTCGGCCTCGGGTGCGAGCACCGAGCCGATGAGCTGCCCGTTCGTGCCGAGCGAGAGGGTGGTCGCGTCGGCGACGTTCCAGGCGAGGCGCGACGACCAGGTGCCGAACTCGGGGCTCGACGGCCCGTCGAAGCGCGAGCCGCCGTCGGCGAAGTAATTGGGCGCCCAGGTGAGCGACGAACCGGTCACGTTGATGAGCACGGGTGCCGAGTCGGACGCGAGGTCGAACACGACCTCGGGCGTCGAGCCGAGCACCGATGCCGAAACCGTGAAGACGTAGAGCTCGCGGTCGGCGCTGCTCGCGAAGCGCACCTCGTTGCCGCTCGTGGTCGCCACGTCGGTCGCGGCCAGGCCGGCGAGGTCGTCGGACGCATCGCCGAGCACCGTCGCGAAGCCGGCGTTGGGGGACATCGCGGTCGAGGCGCCGAGCCCGTCGCGGGCCGCGCCGCCGAAGAGGTCGAACGTGACGCCCGGGGTGATGGAGCCGCCCACGTCGACGAGGCCGCCGCCCGCGAGGTTCGCGCCGACGTGCAGCTGCGTGCCGTTCGCGGTCGAGAGGTCGCCGCCGATGGCGAGCATCTGCGAGCCGCCGGCGGGCGTGATGCCGGAGCCGTACCCGGCGGAGCCGATGTTGAACACGCCGCCGCTCGTCTTGGCGAACGTCGCGTCACCTGCGACGAGCAGCAGCCCCTCGGACTCGGCGGCGGCGCCCTCGACGCGGTAGTCGCCGCCGGCGAACACGGCGACGCTCGAGTCGGTGAACACGGGCAGGTGTCCGAGCGGGGGCATCTCGCCGCTCGGCGGGCAGGTGTTCGCGGGGGCGTCAGCCGCGGCCGTGGCTGCGGTCGCGGGCGACGCGACGCCGGTCAGGGCGAGCGCCGAGGCTCCGGTGGCGGCGAGGCCGGTGATGGCGAGCACGCTGAGGCTCTTGCGCAGGCGCGCGCGGGGGCGTCGGGGCGCGGTGGTGGGCACGTGGAACTCCGTTCGGGTCGGGGCGGTACGCCGCGGGCCGGGTCGTCCGTCATCGACGGATGCCCGCGGTGGAGCACCTTCGTGCTCCGTGAGGGCCCGCGTTCGCGGGGGCGAACCGGCCTCACTTCGAGAGACGCACGAACCCGCGAATCATGACGCGGGTTTCGTAAGAGTTCTTTACTATCACGCCGAGCCGATCGTTCGCCATGCGTGACGCGGGCTTACGGGCGTTCCTGTGCCCCGCCGTGACCTCCGTCGACCGTGAGTGGGTTATGTTGCGGAATGCAACACGCGAGCGTAACGTTGTATGAAGCAACAGGTGTTCCGAGCGACAGCAGGAGGCGACCATGACCCGACAGGCGGCATCGCGCGACACCGCGACCTCCGACATCCTCAGCGCTCTCATCGTGGTCAGCCGCCGCGGCGTCGCCGACGCGCGCACCGCGAACCTCAGCCTGAGCATGACCGACCAGTCGATCCTCGGCTTCATCGTCGACCACCCCGGCTGCCGCTCGGTCGACATCGCGCAGGCCTACCGCCTCAACCGATCCACGGTCTCACGCCAGCTCGCGGGCCTCGTCTCGCTCGGGGTCGTGCGCGAGATGACGGATGCCGGAGGCCGAGGTCGCCCGCTCGAACTCACTGCGTCGGGGCGCGCCGCCTACGACGAGGCCATCGGCATCCTGCACGGCATCGTCGCCGACCAGCTCGACGGCTGGAGCGACGCCGAGGTCGACCGCTTCGCGCGCGACCTGCGGCGATTCAACGTCGGGCACCCAGAACTCGGAACCACGGGCGAGACCCGCCCGCGGCATCCGCTCGAGACCCCCGACGGGTCTCACGACGGCGCCGCACCCGGCGCAGACATCGCCCCACGAGGGACGCAACGAAAGAAGGAACAGCAATGACCATCGCGAACGTGACCGTGCTCGGCACCGGAGTGCTCGGCTCGCAGATCGCCTACCAGACCGCGTTCAGCGGCTTCGACGTCGTCGCCTACGACATCAGCGACGACGCGCTCGCCGCCGCGAAGCAGCGCTTCGCCGGACTCGCCGAGACCTACGTGACCGAGGGCGTCGCCGGCGCAGCCGACGGTGCGCAGGCCGCGCTCGGCCGCATCCGCACCACGGCGGACCTCGCGGACGCCGTCGCGAACGCCGACCTCGTCATCGAGGCGATCCCCGAGCAGCTCTCGCTCAAGCAGTCGACCTACGAGAAGCTCTCCGCACTCGCCCCCGAGCGCACGATCTTCGCCACCAACTCCTCGACCCTGCTGCCGAGCGACCTCTCGCCGTTCACCGGCCGCGCCGACCGGTTCCTCGCGCTGCACTTCGCCAACCGCGTGTGGGCGCACAACACCGCAGAGGTCATGGGCACCGAGGCCACGAACCCCGAGGTGTACGCGACCGTCGTCGACTTCGCGGCGAAGATCGGCATGGTTCCGATCGAGATCAAGAAGGAGAAGGCCGGCTACCTGCTGAACTCCCTCCTCGTGCCGTTCCTCTCGGCCGCGGGCGAGCTGCTCGTCGACGGCATCGCCGAGCCCGACGCCATCGACAAGACCTGGCGCATCGGCACCGGCGCGCCCATGGGCCCGTTCCAGATCTACGACATCGTCGGCCTCACCACGGCCTACAACATCTCCAAGGCCGGCGGCCCGAAGCAGCAGGCGTTCGCCGACCTCATCAAGGAGCGCTACATCGACCAGGGCAAGCTCGGCGTCGCCACCGGCGAGGGCTTCTACACCTACCCGAAGGCCTGATCCACGCGGGGCTCGACCCGCACCTTTCGAGCCGAGCGGATGCCGCGACGAGACGCCTCGTCGCGGCATCCGCCGTCTCCGGGGGCGTCCGGCGCCGACTACACCCAGGTCCTGCGCACGGCCTCGGCCCCGAGCTGCAGCCGCGTCGCGACGCCGGCCGTCTCCATGAGTTCGGCGACCCGCCGCTGCACCGTGCGCACCGAGATGCCGAGTTGTGCGCCGGCCGCGGCATCCGTGAGCCCCAGCAGCAGCAGCTTCAGCAGGTCGCGGTCGACCGCGTCGTGGGCGCCGGGCAGCTCGCCGGTCGAGATGAACTCGGTCGACGTCGCCCAGTACTCCTCGAACGTCGCGATCACGAGGTCGAGCAGGCCGCTCGGGTTCACGAGCAGCGCACCCGACGACCGCTCCTCGCCGTGCGATCGCATCGGCAGCATCGCCACGTCGTCGTCGGCGATGATGAGGCGCGTCGGCAGCGTCGGCAGCACGCGCACCTCCTCGCCGAACGGCGCGGATTCGCGGGCCGAGTCGATGAAGCCCGGCCACTCGAGCACCGCCTTCTCGACGATCACGCGGTAGCGCACCCCTCGCCGCAGCGCGTCGTCCTCCGCCGAGTTCTCGGTGGCGTCGAGAAAGGCGACGTCGCTCAGCATGAGCACGCGGACCTGCTGCGTCGCCGACGCCTGCAGCTGGGCGAAGCGCTGGCGCACGGCATCCGCCCCGAGCACCACGTCGACGACGTCGGGCGCCGTGCGCTGCGCCGCCCCGTTGCGGTAGATCTCGCTCAGCTCCACGAGCGCTTCATGCGCCTGGGTCAGCCGGCGCTCGCGGTCGAGGAGCATCGGCCGCAGTGCGAGCGACGGCGGCGAGGCGACGACGCGGTCGGGCGCCGAGGCCTGTCGCGCGAGCAGGCCGAGCCGCTCGAGCTCCGCGACGATCGCGCGCACCTCGGGCCTCGGCTTCGCCGCGGATTCCGCGAGCTCGTCGATGCTCGACGAGGGTGCCTGCAGGACGAGCCGATAGAGCGCGGTGTGCTCGTCGTCCAGTCCGATCGCCTCGAGCACGAGCGCCTTCCGTTCCTTCGCTGCGCCGACCGCCGTCATGGCGGATCGAAGCCATGGCATCTCTCCGCCACCACCCTAGCCAACGCGCCGTGAGAGGTTGCTTGGCAAGCCAGTCCGAACGCGTGAGAGGTATCCCTAATGCCACGAAGCACGAGACCATTCGCACACCGCCGATCGTTCGCGGCCGCCATCAGCGGCCTCGTGATCGGCGTCGCCGGGGTCGGCGCAGCCGCCCTTCCGGCCACCGCCGATCCAGCCGGAGGCGGCACACCGCCGCCGGCCGCTTCGGCCGCAGCGCCGGCCGCCGCCGGCGGCACGCACACCGTCACCCTCATCACGGGCGACCGCGTCACCGTGACCGACCTCGCGGGCGGCACGCACGCGGTCGCGATCGACGCCGTCGACCCGGGCGAGGCCTTCCAGACCATCGAGGTCGCGGGCGAGCTGCACGTGCTGCCGAGGTCGGCCATGCCCTTCGTCACGGCGGGCGTCGTCGACGGCGACCTGTTCAACGTCAGCCGCCTCATCGAGTACGGCTACGACGACGCCTCGGTCGATGCGACCCCGGTGATCCTCGAGCTCGACGACGCGTCGTCCGCCCGCAGCTTCTCGGCGCCCGTGCCCGGCATCGACGTCGGCGCGCCGCTCGCGAGCATCGGCGGCGCGGCCGCGTCGGCCGAGCACGCGAGTGCGGAGTCGACCTGGGCCGCGCTGACGGATGCCGCGGCCTCCGATGCCCGCAGCTTCAGCGCCCCCGGCGCGGTGAGCCTCGGCGGCGGCGTCGCCGCGATCCACCTCGACGGCAAGGTGCAGGCGACGCTCGACTCGAGCGTGCCCTACATCGGCGCGCCCGCGGCGTGGGCGGCCGGATACACCGGAGACGGCGTGACCGTCGCCGTGCTCGACACCGGATACGACGACACCCACCCCGACCTCGCGGGCCGCGTGCTCGCCGACTCGACGAGCTTCGTTCCCGACGAGTCCGTCTCCGACGACCCGAACGGACACGGCACGCACGTCGCCTCGACGATCGCGGGCACCGGAGCCGCGAGCGGCGGAACCCACCGCGGTGTCGCCGACGGCGCGAACCTGCTCGTCGGCAAGGTGCTGAGCGCCACCGGCGAGGGCCAGGACTCGTGGATCATCTCCGCCATGGAGTGGGCCGCCGACCGCGCCGACATCGTCTCGATGAGCCTCGGCACCCGCTACGGCGACGACGGCACCGACCTCATGTCGCAGGCCCTGAACGAGATCTCGGCCGAGACCGACGCGCTCTTCATCGTCGCCGCCGGAAACTCGAGCGCGCCGGAGACGGTCGGCTCACCCGGT
This sequence comes from Agromyces sp. Leaf222, assembly GCF_001421565.1. Classification (NCBI taxonomy): domain Bacteria; kingdom Bacillati; phylum Actinomycetota; class Actinomycetes; order Micrococcales; family Microbacteriaceae; genus Agromyces; species Agromyces sp. Leaf222. The sequence continues at coordinate 316,942 of NZ_LMKQ01000002.1, forward strand.
TCCGCCGCGAGCGCCCTCACCATCGGCTCGGTTGACGACCCCAGCGGCGAGCTCTCGTGGTTCTCGAGCCAGGGGCCGCTCGTGCGCTCCGGCGCGCTGAAGCCCGACCTCGCCGGTCCGGGCAACGACGTCACGGCCGCCCGCTCGGCGGACAGCCCCGGCGAGGGGTCGTACATCGGCATGAGCGGCACGTCGATGGCGACCCCGCACGTCGCGGGCGCCGCGGCGATCGTGAAGCAGCAGCATCCGGAGTACACCGGCGCGCAACTGCGGGCGGCGCTCACGAGCACGGCGACGGATGTCGGGCTCACGCCCTACCAGGTCGGCTCCGGCGTCGTCGACGTCGCCGCGGCGATCGAGGCCGACGTCGTGGCATCCGGGTCTGGCGACTTCGGCATGCTGACGTGGGGCGAGGACGCGACGCCGGTCACGCGCATGATCGAGTACGCGAACCGCGGCGACGCCGAGGTCACGATCGACCTGACCGCGACGCTCACCGACACCACGCCCGGCGCGGGCGGCGGCGTCGAGCCCGGTCGCACCGCCGAGGCATCCGGCACCGCCGAGGCATCCGACGTGCTCACGATGGATGCCGCCTCGCTCACGATCCCGGCGGGCGAGACCCGATCGGTCGTGCTCACGGCTGACCCGGCGAAGGTGCCGGCCGGAGTGCAGCTCTCGGGCGTGCTCACCGCCGCCGTCGCCGGCGACCCGGTCACCCGCACCGCGCTCGGCATCATCGCGGAGGCGGAACGCTACGACCTCACCGTCACGGCGACCGACTTCGCGGGCGAGCCGCTCGAGACCTCCGGGTGGATCTGGAACGCCGCGACCGGCTGGTACACCTCCTTCGGCGTTCCCGGCGAGACCACGCTGCGCCTGCCCGCTGGTCTCTACTCGGTGATGTCGTTCATGGACGTCGCCCGCGACGCCGACACCCAGGCGATCGCGCTCGTCGGCGACCCCGACGTCGTGCTCGACGGTGCGGCGAGCGTCGCGTTCGACGCGCGGGACACGAAGCCCGTGACCGTCGACGTCGGCGAGAAGGGGCTCGAGGCCACGGTGCGACGCATGGACTACAGGGTCGACGGCTTCACGGGCAGCGCCCTCGCGCCGGTCTGGGTCGACGAGCTCTACGCCCAGCCGATGGATGCGCCCGAGGCCGAGAGCTTCGACTTCACCACGCGGTGGCGCCTGCAGGAGCCGACGCTGTCGCTGACGGCGGGCAAGGAGCAGCTCGACCTCATCCCGCAGGTCGGCTCGACCCTGCTCGACGGCCGGATCCGCGCCGGCGCGGTCGACGTGGGCCTCGGCAGCGCCGAGGAGTTCGCCGCGGTCGACGTGAAGGGCAAGGTCGCGGTCGTGACCCGTTCCGACGTCGTCTCGGCGCCCGAACGTTCGGCGAACGCCGTCGCGGCGCGTGCCGCGTTGCTGCTCACCGTCAACGACGGCGACGGGGAGCTCAGCGAGTGGGTCGGCTCCGACGACTACACCGCCGACACGCCCATCCCGGTCGCCGCGGTCAGCGGCGTGCAGGGACGCCGGGTGCTCGCCGCGATCGCGAAGAAGCCGGTCACCGTGAGCGGCACGGGAATCCCGAACGCCGACGAGATCTGGGACATCGCCCGCTACAGCGACGGCTCGGTGCCCCAGAAGCTCGACTACCGGCCGAAGAAGCTCGCCCGCATCGACACGACCTACTACGGCGACCCGGCCACGGTCGGCGAGTACCGGTACGACTTCGTGCCGGGAACCGAGTACGGATCGGGCTTCCCGATGCGCACGACGCGGGGCATCGAGCGCACCGAATGGGTGAGCACCGACCAGGTCGAGTGGTACCAGGACGCGTCGGTCGTCGACGCCGGGTGGGAGGTCCGCGACATCCAGCGGGCGTACGAGCCCGGACAGAAGGTCGAGACGAGCTACTTCGGGCCGATCGTGCGTCCGTACGTCGGGCCGGGCTACTGGGCCCCGAATCGCACCGGCGACTACGCGCAGGTCAACCTGCCGTCGTGGGCCGACGGCGCGAACGCCGATCACACGGGTGCCTTCGACACGTACTCCGGCGCCGCCGACCGGTCGCAGCTCACCGAGGTCTACCTCGACGGCGAGCTCGCCGCATCGGCGCCGTTCCAGGGCGCGACCGTCTGGGATCTCCCCGACGGCGAATCCGAATGGCGGGTCGTGAACACCGCGACGCACGACGGCACGTACCTGGCATCCTCGACCTCGACCACGACCGAGTGGACGTTCCGGTCCACGGGCGCGGCGAGCGACTCCAGCCGGCAGCTCCTGCCGATGCTGCAGGCCTTCTACGACGTCGACCTCGACGACTCGGGCAAGGCGGGCGCCGAGCGCAAGCGCGGCGAGTCGGTCGAGCTCGGGCTCGAAGTCGGACACGTCGCCGAGGCATCCGGCATCGCGGCGATCTCCGGCGCGACGCTCGAGGCGCGGGTCGCCGGCGGCGGCTGGAAGAAGGTCGCGCTCAAGAAGACGGCAGCCGACACGACCGTCGATGCGCCGTCGCCCGACGGTGCGCCGATGTTCTCCGAGGGGCGCGACCTCGTGACGGCGTACGCGGCGAAGCTCGTCGTGCCCGACGCCGGCGCGTGGGTCGACCTGCGGGTGACGGCGACGGATGCCGCGGGCGCGACGTTCAGCCAGGAGATCGAGCGGGCGTTCGAGGTCGCGGCGGCGAAGAAGGGCGGCGGGAACGGCGGCCACCCCGGGAACGGCGGCGGCCACCCCGGGAACGGCGGCGGCGGTCACGGCGGCTGGGGCTGGCCCGGCTGGCACGGTGGCGGCCACCCCTGACCTGATCGGGAGGCGATCGAGCGATCGGGAGGACCGGACCTTCGGGTTCGGTCCTCCCCTTCGTGCGGGATCCTCCCGAACGTTCAGTCGAGCGGCAGTTCGTCGCCCGGGGTGTCGCCCGCGGCCGCGACGCCCCGGCGGCGACGCCGAACCCGCGGCGCATCGAGCCCGAGGTGCACGCGCGTGCGGCGGCGTTCGATGACGATGAACGTCGCGCCGAGCACCCAGAGCGGTACCTGCGTGAGGAACGCGATGCGGAACGCCTCGAGCGTGTAGGCGTCGGGCGTTCCGGCGCCCTGGGCGTCCATGGCGAGGCCGATGAAGAGGATCGCGAGCAGGGCCGCGAGGAACCCGCCGACGTTCACGATGCCCGTGGCCGTGCTGAGCCGGTGCGCCGGGTTGAAGGTGCGCGCGTGGTCGAAGCCGATCATCGAGGCCGGGCCGCCCGTGCTCATCGCGAACGCGAGCACGAACAGGAGCCAGAGCGGCGACTGGCCCGGCCAGGCGATCACCACGAGCCAGACGACGGCCTGCAGGCCGATGATCGGCAGCACGAGCATGCGCGAGCGGCGCATCGGATGCCGGCTCGAGAGGGCGCCGATCACCGGCCCCGAGAGCATGCCGCACACGACGTAGACGCTGAACACGAGCGAGGCGACCGGCGCGCTGAGCCCCTCGCCGACGGTCAGGAACGGGAAGCCCCAGAGCAGCATGAACGCGGTGCCCGAGAAGGGCGTCGTGAAGTGCGACCAGAACGCGAGCCGGGTCGCCGGATGCGCCCACGACTGGCGGAAGCCCTCGCGGAAGTCGACCGACGAGCGCACGATCTGGATCGCGCCCGTCTGGGTGTCGACCGAGACGTCCTCGGCCCGGTCGGGCGGACGGTTGCGGATCACGGCGAACGTCAGCACGGTGAACAGCAGGCCGAGGCCGGCGAGGCTGCCGAACGCGATCGTCCACGTGGTCGCGTGCAGCAGGGCGGCGAGCGGGAAGATCGCGGCGAGCTGGCCGAACTGGCCGAGGATGCCGGTCATCTGCACGAGGAACGGTGCCTGCCTCGCCGGGAACCACACGGCGACCACGCGCAGCACGCTCGGGAACACGGCCGCGTCGCCGGCGCCGACGAGCATGCGCGCGACGATCGCCCATCCGACATCGGGCGCGAACGCGAGCACGGCCTGGCCGATCGCCATGAGGGCCATGCCGATCGTGATCATGGGTCGAGCGCCGATGCGGTCGAGCAGCACGCCCACCGGGATCTGCATGCCGCCGTAGACCGCGAGCTGGATCACCGCGAACATCGAGAGGGTCGAGGCATCCGCGTCGAATCGCACCGCCGCATCGACGCCGACGGCCGAGAGCGAGGTGCGGTTCGTGATCGAGAGCATGTACGCGGCGACGCCGACGCCCCAGATGAGCCACAGGCGCCACGGGGGCACCTGGGCGAACGCGGGTGCCGCGGGCGTGGGAATGCTCACCAGTCCATCTTCACCCCTCGGGAAGACGCGCACGTGCGCGGCGGCTGCGTCCTGGGCGCGGAATGGGCTACACTTTGGGGCATACCGTCCAGTCGGTATGCCCGGCCCTGCTCCGGCACGGCCGCGGCATCCGCACACCGCGAACTCGAAGGGGAGACGCGTGCAGAGGTTCGAATCGAGCGTAGCGCTCATCACCGGCGGCAGCCGGGGCATCGGCCTGGCGATCGCGAGACGCCTCGTCGACGAGGGCGCCCACGTCGTCATCACCGGGCGCTCGCAGGAGTCGCTCGACGCGGCCGTCGCCGACCTCGGGATCGACGACGCCACCGGGCGGCCCCGCGCCACCGGCATCGCCGGCAAGGCCGACGACCCGGAACACCGCGCCGCCGTCTTCGCCCACATCTCCTCGCACCACGGCCGCCTCGACCACCTCGTGAACAACGCCGGCGTCAACCCGGCCTATGGTCCGGCGCTCGAGATCGAGACGTCCGCGATCCGCAAGATCCTCGAGGTCAACGTGATCGCCGCGCTCGAGTGGACCCGTGACGCCGTCGCCGCAGGGCTCAGTCGCTCGATCGTCAACCTCTCGTCGATCTCCGCGGTGGCCGCGGCCCCCGGCATCGCGTTCTACGGCGTCTCGAAGGCGGCGCTCATGAACCTCACGATCCAACTCGCGCACGAGCTCGCGCCCGGCATCCGCGTCAACGCCGTCGCCCCGGCCGTCATCAAGACCGCCTTCGCCCGCGCGCTCTACGAGGGCCGCGAGGCCGAGGTCGCCGCCGAGTACCCCATGCAACGCCTGGGCGTGCCCGACGACGTGGCGGGCCCCGTCGCGTTCCTCCTCTCCGAGGACGCCGCGTGGATCACCGGGCAGACGATCCTCATCGACGGCGGCTCGAGCCTGCGGCCGATCGGCTGAGGCCCGGCCCACCCGACGACGACTCCCGGCGCCGGCCCGCGACATCCGCCACCGACATCCCGAACCCGACACAGAGACGAGAACCACATGAAGGAGACCAGCGTCGCCGACGACGTGATGCGAGCGGCCGTCGAGCTGTTCGCCGCGAACGGGTACGCGAACACGAGCGTGCAGCAGGTCGTGGAGGCGGCGGGCGTCACCAAGGGTGCGATGTACCACTACTTCCAGTCGAAGGATGACCTGCTCTTCGGCATCTACGACCGCATGCTCTCGCTGCAGAAGGAGCACCTCGACGCCATCATCGAGCGCGGGGGAGCGGTCGGCGATGTCGTGCGGGCCGTGTGCGTCGACGTCATCGAGACGTCGATCGACTTCCTGCCGGAGGGCACCGTGTTCTTCCGCAGCATGCACATGCTCACGGCGCCCAGGCAGTCCGAGGTCACCCGCCGGCGGCGCGACTACAACGACACGTTCGCGGCGCTCATCGAGCAGGGGCAGGCCGAGGGGCTGTACCGCAGCGACATCCCGCGCCCGGTGCTCATCGCGAACTTCTTCGCCGACGTGCACTACCTCTCGCACTGGTACTCGCCCGAGGGGCCAGAGGGCAAGACGCTGCTCGCCGAGCAGCTGACCGACCTGTACCTCGCGGGCATCGATGCGAGCGCGGCCGGTCGGGGCGGGGCATCCGATCGGGGCGGGGCATCGTGAGCGAGCGGATGCCGCGGGCGGGCGCCGCGACGGAGGCCGCCGGGTCGGGCAGCGGCGCCCTGCCCGAGACCATGCGGGCGTGGCGCGTCGTGCGCCACGGCGAACCGACCGACGTGCTCGAGCTGCACGACGTGCCGGTGCCGCAGCCCGGAACCGGCGAGCTGCTGCTGCGCACGGGCGCCGTCGCGGTGAACTTCCCCGACGTGCTGCTCTGCCGCGGCGAGTACCAGGTGCGCCCCGAGCTGCCGTTCGTGCCGGGCATCGAGCTCGTGGGCGAGGTCGTGGCCGTGGGCGACGGCGTTGCGGCATCCGCCGCGACCGCCGGCCTGCGACCCTTCGAGCCGGGCGACCGCGTCGTCGCCTCGCACATCGGCGTGCTCTCGGAGTACGCGATCGTGAAGGCGGATGCCGCGCACCTCGCGCCCGCGTCGCTCGACGACGTGCAGGCGGCCGGGCTCGTCATCGCCTACCAGACGGCGTGGTTCGGCCTGCATCGGCGGGCCGCCCTGCAGCCGGGCGAGACGCTGCTCGTGCACGCCGCCGCCGGTGGCGTCGGCACCGCGGCGGTGCAGCTCGGCGTCGCGGCCGGCGCCCGAGTGATCGCCGTCGTCGGATCCGCCGCCAAGGCGGAGACCGCCCGCGCGGCGGGCGCCGAGACGGTCATCGTGCGCGCCGAGACCGAGGACTTCGCCTCCGTCGTCAACGAGCTCACGAAGGGGCGCGGTGCCGACGTCGTGTTCGACCCGGTGGGCGGCGACGCCTTCACGCGCACGACGAAGTGCATCGCGTTCGAGGGCCGGATCGTCGTGGTCGGCTTCGCGAGCGGCGAGATCCCGCCCGTTCGCGCGAACCACGCGCTCGTGAAGAACTACTCGGTGCTCGGGCTGCACTGGGCGCTCTACCAGCAGATCCGGCCCGAACTCGTGCGCGAGGCGCATGCCGAGCTCTTGCGGCTCGCGGATGCCGGGGCGATCGCCCCGGTCGCGGGCGGCGTCGTCGACTTCGCGGAGGCACCGGCGGCGATCCAGGAGCTCGCGGGCGGGGCCACCGTCGGGCGGCTCGTCGTGCGTGTGGCGGGTGACGCGTGATCGCGGCATCCGGACCCGTCGGTTCCGGCCCCGTCGGCCCTGGACTCGGACTCGACCTCGGCGGCCGCGTCACGCTCGTCACCGGTGGCGCGCGCGGACTCGGCGCGGCCTACGTGCGGGCCCTGCACGCGGCGGGCGCCCGGGTGGTCGCCGCCGACCTGCTCGACGACGAGGGTCGCGCGCTCGCCGCTGAACTCGGCGAACGCGCGCGGTTCGTGCACCTCGACGTGACCGACGAGGCGTCGTGGACGGCCGCCGTCGACGCGACGCTCGAGGCCTTCGGCGCCGTCGACGTGCTCGTGAACAACGCGGGCATCGCGAACGCGGCGCCCATCGAGCACCTCACCCTCGCGAAGTGGGACGCCGTCATCGCGGTGAACCTCACGGGCGTGTTCCTCGGATGCCGCGCCGTCGTGCCCGCGATGAAGGCGCAGGGTTCGGGCTCGATCATCAACATCTCGTCGGTCGAGGGCATGCGCGGCTCGCCGGGCCTGCACGGCTACACGGCGTCGAAGTTCGGCGTGCGCGGACTCAGCCAGTCGCTCGCGGTCGAGCTCGGGGCCTCCGGCATCAGGGTGAACTCGGTGCATCCCGGGCTGATCCTCACCGACATGACCTCCCGCATCGACCCGTCGAAGCTCGACATCCCGCTCGGGCGCCCGGCGATGCCCGACGAGGTCGCCGGCACGATCGTGTTCCTCGCGAGCGACGCGTCGTCGTTCACGAGCGGCGCGGAGTTCGTCGTCGACGGCGGCATGATCGCGGGCATCCCGCACCACTGAGCGCGGGCGCCGTGCGCCGCCCGGCTGCGCCGCCCGGCTGCGCCGCGCCGATCGAGTGCGCCGAGTGGTCACGATGCGTCGACTCCCGGCATCCGGATGCCGCACTTCGTGACCTCTCGGTGAACGCATGCCCCGTGTCGGAGCCGTGACGAGCCCCGCACTGCGGTGCCGGCTAGGCGCTCAGCGTCGGGAAGCTCCAGCTGCCGTCGGCGATCTCGGCGCGCGGGCGGTAGAGCCGCACGAGGTAGTTCCAGCCCTCGGCGATCGGGATCGCGTTCGGCACGTCGGCCGGGTAGTCGCCGAAGCGCACGGTCGTCGATCCGTCGGCATTGCGCACGCCGGTGATGTTGTTCACCGTGTACGCACCGCGCTCGTTGGGCTCGAAGAACCCCTTCGCGTTGTACACCGAGATCGACCAGAAGCCGTCGACCGGGACGTCCGCCACCGTGAGTTCGTAGGTGCCGACGGGCAGCCGCGGGTCGACGCCGAGGTACGACGCCTCGCTGCTCGGGAGGCCGCCCCAGCCCGCGGCGGTGCCGATGAGGTGGCGCACCGGGTCGACCTCGTGCTTCGCGCCGAACGTGCGGTCGAAGCCCGTGAGGTTGCGGGCGAGGGCGAGCAGTGCGTCGCGGGTCTCGTCGAGCGAGGCGGTGTCGTACTCGGGGGACTCGAACGGGGTCGCGTCGGCGCCGGTGGCGAGCGAGATGGCGTCCTGGATCGCGGCGACCGCGGCGATGTCGGTGGGGTCCGCCGGGTCGACGAGCGTGCGCACGGCGACCACGACGTACGGCGTGCCGAAGCGCTCGGCGGTGATCTCGTAGTCGCCCGGATCGTGGAAGACGGCGTCGATGTAGTGGTCCTCGTTGACGACCATCGCCGAGAGGTAGCGATCGCCGTGCTCGGGGAGCGTCAGCGTGGCGCCGGCCGTGGCGTCGACCACGGCGAAGCTGTAGAGCGTGTCGCGGTTCATGCGGATCACGGCCTGCTCCTCGACCGACGCGGGCTCGCGATTGTGCAGGAACCGGCCGACGCCGCCTGCATTTCGCTGCAGGTCGTGGAACATGCGGTCGGTCTCGGCGCGGGCGAAGTTGTCGACGTTCACGTGGATGCTCACCGTCCGATCGTCGCACGCACCCTCGCACGGGAGGTCGAGGTGGTGGCGGGCGGCGCGTCGCGCGAGTGCGGAACTCGGGCATACCGTCTGGTCGGTATCTGTTGTACAGTGACCTTGCAACCGACACGAAGAGGTGCCGATGAACCACATACCGAGCGACGTGGAGCAGGTCTCCACCGCCGCATCCGATGCCATATCCGATCCCGAACCGCGGCTGCGGGTCGGCGCGCTGACCGTGCGATTCGGCGGGCTCACCGCGCTCGACGACGTCTCGTTCGAGGTCGGCCGCGGCGAGGTCGTCGCCCTCATCGGCCCCAACGGCGCCGGCAAGACGACGGTGTTCAACGCCGTGTGCGGGCTCGTTCGGCGGGCCTCGGGCGACATCCGCATCGACGGCGCCCCCGCTCCCGCCAGGTCGACGGACCTCGTCGCGCGCGGCGTCGCCCGCACCCTGCAGGGCCTCGGCCTCTTCGACTCGATGAGCGTGTTCGAGAACGTACTCGTGCCGCTCGAGGCACGGGGGAGCAGGGCCGACGCCGAAGCGCAGGCGAGCGGATGCCTCGAGCTGCTCGGTATCGCCCAGCTCGCGTCGCGGCCGGTCGCCGCCCTGCCCTACCCGGAGCGCAAGCGCGTCGCGCTCGCACGGGCCCTCGTGACCGATCCCGACCTGCTGCTGCTCGACGAGCCGGCCGGTGGACTCGGCGAGGAGGACATCGACGCGCTCGCCGACGTCGTGCGCGAGGTCGCGGCATCCGGATGCTCGGTGCTGCTCGTCGAGCACCACGTGGACTTCGTGATGGGCGTCGCCGACCGCATCGTCGTGCTCGACTTCGGACGCGTCATCGCCTGCGGCACGCCGGACGAGGTGCGCGCCGACCCCCGCGTCGAAGAGGCGTACCTCGGGATCGAGCCGGCCGCATGAGCGCCCGGGCCGAGACCACCGCCCGCGCCGTCGGCGCTCCACGCTCCGCCCGCGATGCGCGCGCGCTCCGAACGGCGGAGCGCGTCGGCGCCGAGCTGCACCTCGACGGCCTGACCGCCGGGTACGGCGGCGCGCCGGTGCTGCGCGGCGTCGACGTGCGCGTTCCGGCCGGCACGATCCTCGCCCTGCTCGGCGCGAACGGGGCGGGCAAGACCACGCTGCTGCGCACCGTGTCGGGGCTCATGCCCGCGGCATCCGGTCGGATCGTGTTCGACGGCGTCGACCTGGCCGGCGTCTCGGTCGAGGACCGTGCCCGTGCCGGACTCGCGCAGGTGCCGGAGGGGCGCAGTGTCGTCGCCGAGCTCACCGTCGACGAGAACCTGCGGCTCGGCGGATTGCAGCGTTTCCGCGGGCGACGGCTCACCGTGGCGGTCGACGGCGTCTACGAGATGTTCGAGCCGCTCGCGCGCCGCCGCCGCGCCGCCGGGCACCAGCTCTCGGGCGGTGAGCGGCAGATGCTCGCCCTCGGCCGCGCGATCATCGCCGAGCCGCGCGTGCTGCTGCTCGACGAGCCCTCGCTCGGCCTCGCACCGCGCGTGGTCGCCCAGATCATGGCCGTGCTGCGAACCCTCCGCGACGAGCGCGGACTCACGGTGCTGCTCGCCGAGCAGAACGTGACGAGCGCCCTCGCCGTCGCCGACCACGGCGTCGTGCTGAACCTCGGCGAGGTCGTCGCCGATCGGCCGGCCGAAGGCCTCCGCACCGACTCCGCCCTCCGCCACGCCTACCTGGGATTCTGATGGACCGCCTCCTCTTCCTCCTCGCCACCGGCCTCGCCCGCGGCGCGATCTTCGCCCTGTTCGCCCTCGCCCTCGTGCTCATCTGGCGAGCCGCCCGCGTCGTGAACTTCGCGCAGGGCGCGATGGCCGTCGTCGCCACCTACGTCGCGTTCGCGGTGACCGGCCTGACCGGCTCGTACTGGATCGGGCTCGCGAGCGCGCTCGTCGCCGGCGGCCTGATGGGTCTCATCGTCGAGCGCGGCGTCATGCGCTTCGCCACGCACGCGTCGCCGCTCTCGGGCGTGATCATCGCGATCGGCGTGGTCATGGTGCTGCAGTCGCTGCTCGGCATCGCATTCGGGCCGAACGCACGCCCGATGGAGGCGCCGTTCCCCGAGACGCCCATCGTGCTCGGCGGGGTGCCGGTGCTCTCGCCGTACGACCTGTTCGTGCTCGTCGTGGCGATCGGGCTGATGGGCCTGCTCGCGCTGCTCTTCACGCGCACGTCGCTCGGGCTGCAGCTGCGCGCCTCGGCGTTCGCGCCCGAGGTGTCGCGACTGCTCGGCGTTCGCGTCGCGCGCATGGTCACGGCCGGCTGGGTGCTCGCCTCGGCGGTCGGCGCGCTCGCGGCGCTGCTGCTCGTGCCGACCGAACTCGGCCTCAACCCGCACTCGGCCGACATGCTCTTCGTCTCGGCGTTCACCGTCGCGGTGGTCGGCGGGCTCGACTCGCCGCCCGGCGCCCTCATCGGCGGCCTCGCCGTCGGCGTGCTCATCAGCCTCGTGACCGGCTACCTCGGTGCGACCGTGGCGCCCATCGCCGTGCTCGTGCTGCTCGTCGCCGTGCTGCTCGTGCGGCCAGGCGGACTCTTCGCCGCGACCGAGGCGAGGACCGCATGATCGCCGGAACGCAGGCGCGGGGCACCGCCGGAACGCCGGCGCCGCGCACCGCCGGGCCACTGACCACGAGCATCCGCGCGGCCGGGAGTTCGACCCGCGGCGCAGGTGCACGCCGCTCGACTCCCCGCCTGCTCGTCACCGCACTCGTGCTCACGCTCGTCGCGATCGGCGCGACGTTCCTGCTCGACCCGTACCGCAACTACCAGTTCGCGCTCATCGCGGCGACGTTCTGCGCGACGGCCGGGTTGACCCTGCTCATCGGCCTCACCGGGCAGCTCTCCCTCGGGCACGCCGCGCTCATGGCGGCCGGCGGCTACGGCTACGCGCTCGCGGCCAACGCCCTGACCGAGGCGGGCGTCGACGGCGTGCCGCGCTTCGTGCTGTCGCTCGCGGCGGCGGTCGCGGCATCCGCCCTGCTGGGGCTGTTGCTCGGGCTCGCCGCCGCACGCCTCAAGGGGCCGTACCTCTCGGGCGTGACGCTCGTGCTCGTGATCGCGCTGCCGGCGTTCACCGCCGTGTTCTCGGGCGTGTTCCGCGGCGACCAGGGCGTGCAGATCGCGTACGACGGGGTGCCTGAGCTGCTGCGCACGGTCATCGCCGTCGAGCAGTGGCAGGCGTGGGTCGCGATCCTCGTGGGCGCGGTGTTCGTCACCTGGCTGGCGGTGCTCCGCAACGGCCGTGCCGGGCTCCGCATGCGGGCCGTGCGCGACGACGAGACGGCCGCCCGGCTCCAGGGCGTGCGCGCCGGACGCGTGAAGGTGCTCGCCTTCACCGCGAGCTCGATCACGGCGGGCGCGGGCGGCGCGGTGCTCTGCTTCGTCACCCAGTCGGTCAGCCCCGGCGCCTACACGCTCGCGTTCTCGCTGCTGCTCGTCGTCGCCGTCGTCATCGGCGGCCTCGGCAGCCTGCTCGGCGCGTTCCTCGGCTCGATCGTGATCGTGATGCTGCCCTGGCTCATCCAGACCGCGACCGGCGCCCTCGACCTCTCGGCGGATGCCGCGCAGCGCCTCACGGGCAACCTCCCCGTGCTCGTGTTCGGCGTGCTGCTCATCGTCGTGACGGCGGCGTGGCCCGGCGGCATCCGCGGGGCGCTTCCGAAGCGGATGCCGCGGCGCGGCGAACGCGGCACGCAGGCCGTCGCCGTGGCATCCGTCCCCGAACCTCGCACCACTCCCGCAGCAGAACCCATCCCCACCACAACAGAGAGGTGATCGACATGTCCCATGCACCAATCCGCTCCTCGCACCGCCGCACCGTCGCGGCGGTGGCCGCGGCATCCGCCCTGCTCGTCGCGATGAGCGCGTGCAGCACCCCGAGCGGGGCCGACCCCGCCGAAGCCGCGCCCGGCGTCACCGACGACACCGTGACGATCGGCACCCACCAGCCGCTGACCGGCCCGGCCGCCGCCGGCTACTCGTCGATCTCAGCGGCGACCACGGCGTACTTCGCGTACCTCAACGAGAACGGCGGCGTGAACGGCCGCACGATCGAGTACCTCGTGAAGGACGACGGCTACAACCCCGCGAACACGCAGACCGTCGTGCGCGAGCTCGTGCAGGACGACGAGGTCTTCGCGATCCTGAACGGCCTCGGCACGCCGACGCACACGTCGGTGCTCGACTACCTCAACCAGAACGAGGTGCCCGACCTGTTCGTGGCCTCCGGCTCGACGAGCTGGAACCAGCCCGAGAAGTACCCGTGGACCTTCGGATTCAACGCCGACTACGTCACCGAGGCCGAGGCGCTCGCGCAGTACGCCGACGACGAGTTCGCGGGCAAGGCGGTCTGCGTGCTCGGCCAGGACGACGACTTCGGCGACGAGTTCATCGAGGGCCTCGAGAACGTGCTCGGCGAGGGATCGCTCGCAAGCGTGCAGCGCTACTCGGTGTCGAACCAGGACGTCGTCGCGCAGATCGGCGCCATGCAGGCCGCCGGCTGCGAGGTGAACATGCTCGCCACGGTCAACGGCTTCACGGCGCTCGCCATCGGCACGGCCGCGAAGCTCGGCTACCAGGCGCAGTGGATGTCGTCGTCGTCGGGCGGAGACTACGTGACCCTCGCCGGGTTCCTCGGCGATGCGGCGCCGCTGCTGCTCGAGGGCTTCGTGACCACGAACTACCTGCCCTACGCGCCGGGCAACGAGTGGGACGACCTGTTCCGCCAGATCAACGACGAGTACAACGACGGCGCCCCCTTCGACGGCAACACCGTCTTCGGGATGTCGGTGGGCTACCTCTTCGCCGAGGCCCTCGCCAAGGCGGGGGAGAACCCGACGCGTCAGGGCATCGTCGACGCCATCCAGTCGGGCGACCTCGTCGGCAACGGCCTCGTGCCGCTGGCGTTCGGCGCCGACAGCCACGCCGCCTACAAGGGCGTCTCGATCACCACGGTGACCGAAGGGGTGCAGGACTTCATCGGCGTGACCTACGTCAGTGACGGATCCGGCGGCGTCGAGCCCTTCGACGGCGACGCGGTGCCGCTCGAGAACGACGGCCTCCCCACGTCGTGATCGACCGGCACTGAACGGCGGATGTCCCGCACCCACGAGGTGCGGGACATCCGCCGTCTCACGGGGTCGCCGGGTGCTCGCCCCACCGACGCGATCACGCCGGTGGGGACGGTCGAACTACCAGATCGTGCCGCCGCCGACCGAGATGCCGCCCCACGTGAGTGCGATGAAGATCGCGGCGAACACGACGGGCGCGATGCCCTTGCCGCTGCGCGCGAGCCCCTTCAGGAGGGCGATCACGGCGAGGACTGCGGCGATGATCGAGAGGGCCCCGCCGAGGATCAGCCCGATGAACAACGGGATGGGCATGAGCACGAGGCCGGCCAGCGCGAACCAGAACGCGGCCCAGGCAGTCGGATTGGAACGACGTTCGACGGAAGAGGACATGCTTCATTATCTCGTGCCCGCAGCGGCAGGCCGGCCGCGCTCGGCGGCCGCGGCCCGGGGGTCCCTGTCAGCGCTGCTCGGTCGCTGAGGGCTCAGCCGAGCTCCTGGAGTTCGGCCGTCAGGTCGCCGCCCGCGTCTCCGGTGTTGACCGTGCCTTTCGGCTCGAACAGGATCGCGTGGACCTCCTCAGCCGCCTTCGGGCAATGCTCGACGCCCTTGGGCACGACGAACACGTCGTCGGGCCCCAGGATCACGTCGCGATCGCGCAGCTGGATGGTCAACTCGCCGTGAACCACCATGAACAGCTCGTCGGTGTCGGGGTGGGTGTGCCAGACGAACTCGCCCTGCAGTTTGACCACCTTCACGTCGTAGTCGTTGACGCTGGTCAGTCGATGAGGGTGCCAGTGCTCGGTGATCGCACCGAGTGCCGCCCCGACGTTTCGCACATCATCAGCCATCGTCGAAGCTTATGCGGGCGGGCTGGCGCGCGCTGGCCGGCCGTCGGATCACAGTGGTAGAACGGCGGGATGCACGAGAATCTCGCGTTCCCCGAACAGCTGCGGCTGATCGATGAACGGTCGGCCGCCTTCCGCGCTGCGGTGGCCGCGGCGCCGAGCCTCGACATCCGGATGCCGACCCATCCCGCACGGACGCTGTTCGACCACGTGCAACACGTGGGCATGGGTCGCCGCAAGGCAGCCGCCATCGTCGCGGCCGGGCCCGCGGACGGCCCGCCCGAGGAGTCCGCATGGGGAGGCGGCACGGCTGCTCCCCGGGAGCGCGAGGCTCTCCTGGCCTGGTGGGACGAGTCGGTCGAGCACCTGGGGAGTGTGCTGCGCGAGGCGGGCCCGGATCGGGAGTGCTGGACGTGGTGGGCGGACTCGCCGTCGCCGCAGACATCCGGAGCCTGGGCGCGACGTCAGCTGCACGAGATCGCGGTGCACACCTCCGACGTCCAGCTCGCCGGTGGTGCCCCGCAGCCGATACCGGAGGACATCGCCCTCGACGGGTTCGACGACTGCCAGTTCACCCTCTGTGCGACGACGGTCGCCTGGCCGCACGGGCCCGCCGTGGTCGACTACCACGCCACCGAGGGTCGATCCTGGCGCCTCCGGCTCTCTCGTGACGGCGCACAGGTGACGCCCCTTGCCCCCACTGCCGGCGATGACCCGGTCTCGGTCGACGCCTCCGCCCGGGGCACGGCCAGTGACCTGGTGCTGTTCTTCTACGACCGCATACCGCTGGATTCGCTCGAATTCGACGGCGACCGTCGCATCTTCGATCAGCTCGCGGCCTGGGACCCATCCGTGTGACCACTCGACGACCTGCGATCTCGTGCACGTGGAAACGAGACCGCGGCGACGTCGCAGGCATCCGCTCGGGTCGGGAGTTCCTAGACTCCTGCATGTGATCAGTGCCGTCAGCGTTGCGTACTCCCGCAGGGCCCAGGAGTACATCGACCTCTTCGGGACGATGAGCGCGGTGCATCCGTCTGACCGTCAGCTCGTTGCGACCTGGGCGGGCGGCATCGACGGCCAGGTGATCGACGCCGGCTGCGGTCCTGGCCAGTGGACGAACTTCCTCGCAGGCCTCGGGCTCGCCGCTCGCGGCGTGGATCAGGTGCCCGAGTTCATCGAACGCGCCCGACACGAGTATCCGCACCTCCGTTTCGACGTCGGCACGCTCGAAAGCCTCGACTGCGGCACGGGCACTCTCGGCGGGGTCCTCTCCTGGTACTCCCTCATCCATCACGAGCCGGACACGATCCGTGTGCCGCTGGCCGAGTTCCATCGTGCACTCGCACCGGGAGGCACGCTGCTGGTGGGGTTCTTCGAGGGCCCCGTCGTCGAGCAGTTCGACCACGCCGTCATCCCGGCGTACCGATGGCCGGTCGAGGCGCTCAACACGCAACTCCAGGCCGTCGGGTTCGAGGTCGTCGAATCGCACGTCAGGAAGACCGCCGGTCAACGACCGCAGGCGGCGCTCGTCGCCCGACGAGTCGACCGCCGGTAGCGGTCTCAGGCGCTTCGCAGCCCGGCGAGCAGCAGCTCCACGGCTGCACGCGACTCCGATGCCCAGAGCGGCCGATCGGTCGCGGAACCGATGCCGTGCAGCACGATCATCACCGCCCCGACGGCCACGTCATCACGGATGGCACCGTCGACGGCTGCCCGATTCAGGAGGTCGGCAACGGTGGATTCGAGTTCGATTCCACCGTCGGCCAGCACCGCCGGGTCCACGACGGCTGCGAGCGCGCGCGCGAGTCCGGCATGCGCCACCAAGTACTCCACGAATCCGCGCAGGAAGGCGTCGAGACTCTCGCCGGCGGGCCGGGTCGGGTCGCGGGCCTGATCGCAGAGCGCGGCGACCTCCTGCTCGTACACAGCTGCTGCCAACGCCTCCCGTGTGGGGAAGTGTCGGTAGAGAGTCCCCACTCCGACGCCGGCGCGCGCCGCGAAGTCATCGAAGCGCACCTGCTCGTCCTGATCGAAGACGTCCCGCGCGGCCGCCACGATCGCATCCCGGTTGCGGCGGGCATCCGCTCGCAGCGCTCGTGCCTCGGCCACGATGGGACCCTCTCGTTGACAAGTGGAGACTGTCTCCATATCCTCATAACTGGAGACAAGCTCCATCTTATGGAGGGAGCACGTCATGCGCATTCTCATGTTCGGTCGCGGAGTCATCGCGACGATCTACGGTCGGGTGCTTCACGCCGCCGGGCACGACGTCGAGTTCTACGTGCGTCCGGGTCGCGCCGCGGAGTACGGCGGCGAGGTGCAGTTGGACTGGATCGACGGACGCCGCAGGCCGTTCGGCCGTCGCGTTCGTGAGTCGTTCCGAACGCCGCTGCGCGAATCCATCGACCCGAGCGACGGCTTCGACCTGATCGTGCTCAGCGTCGGCCACCATCGTCTCGCCGAGGCGGCCGAGTTCCTCGCTCCCCGGCTGGGCACGGCGACGGTGCTGGTGTTCGGCAATCTCTGGGAGGAACCGCTGACCGCGGTCGCGCCGCTTCCGGCCGATCGAGTCGTGTTCGGGTTCCCGCAGGCGGGTGGCGGTTTCGGGCAGGACGGCGTGCTGTGGGGCGCGATGCTGCCATCCGTCATCATCGGCACGACGGATGCCTCGCCGACGCGGCGGGAGCAGGAGGTGCTCGCAGCCTTCCGGCGGGTCGGTCTCGGCGTTCGGCAGGAGCAGGACATGCGCGGGTGGCTATGGCTCCACTTCATCGCCGACGCCGGCATGTTCGACCAGGGGATGCGGAGCGGGTCGCTGGCGAACATGATCGGAGACCGTCGAGCGTTCCGCGACGCGTTCCTGACGACTCGCGAGCTGCTCCCCGTGCTCGAGGCTCGAGGGGTCGACCTCCGCCGGCACCGCAGCGCCATACTGCCGTACCGACTGCCCAGCCTGGTCGCGGCACTGTCCGGCTGGGCGACCGCGCTGGTCCCGATCGCGCAGCGGAGCCTCGCGGCGCACACGGATCCGCACGCCATCGAGCCGCAGGCCGTCCTCGAGGACACGCTGCGCGAGGCGCGCCGGCTCCGCATCGCCACCCCACGCCTCGAGCGGTGAATCGATGATTGCAGTACTGTGTGGCTCTATGTAGTGTATTCGGCATGGTAGACCTCGCGAAGCACGAGCAGGACCTCCGCAAGGGCGTCCTCGTGCTCGCCGTCCTGTCGCAGTTGCGCGAAGAGCAGTACGGCTACTCGCTGCGGCAGGCGCTCGTCGAGCGCGGGATGCCCATCGAAGAAGGCACGCTCTACCCCCTGCTGCGACGGCTCGAGGCGCAGGGCCTCCTCGCCTCGCAGTGGCGCGCGGAGAACGGCCCACCGCGTCGCTACTACTCGCTCAGCGCCAGCGGCGCCGAGCTCTACCGAGAGCTGTCCGCATCGTGGGGCTCTCTCGCACACGTGATGTCCCAGCTCTTGAATGGGGAGAAGCAATGAAGCCGGATGCCCTCATACAGGCCTACGTCGCCGAAGTCGTGCGCCACCTGCCGAGGAAGCAGCGCGCCGACGTCGGGTTCGAACTGCACTCGCTGCTGACCGAGGAACTGCGCGGGCGTGCCGGCGACAGCGAGCCCGACACGGAGGCGACGCTCGAACTGCTCGCGAGCTTCGGGCGACCCGCCGAGGTGGCCGACCGCTACCGGCCGACCGGATTCACGATCATCCGCCCCGCGGACGCGCCCCGCTTCGCCTGGGTCTCGCTCGTCGGCGTGGGCGTCCAATGGGTGATCACGCTCATCGCCACCTACACCGCCCCGGCGACCGGTGCCGGCGACGACTGGCTCAGCCGACTCGGCACCTGGTGGCTGTCCGCGGGGCTGGGCGCATTCTGGTGGCCCGGTCTGCTCGTCTCGTTGAGCATCGTCGCGGCGGTGATCGCGGCGCGGCGCGGCGCCGATGCCCCGGAGTGGACGCCCCGAGCTGCCGCGATGCTCGACCGCGACAGCATCCGTCGCCCGCTGTACGTGCTCGCGATCGCCGGCGCTCTCGTGGGCATCGCGGCCCTGGTGGCCGCGATCAACCTCGCCAGATGGTGGCCCGGGCTGCCGCAGCCACTGCTCGACGCGTTCGTGATCGACGAGGACTTCTTGGCCACACGGGCTCCGTGGGCACTCGTGCTCTGGGCGGCGAGCTTGGCGAGCATGATCGCCGTCCTCGTCGCGGGGCGCTGGACGCGCACGACCAGGCTGCTCGGCATCGTCGGAGACGTGCTCTGGGTCGTCCTGCTCACCTGGTGGGTCGCGGCCGGTCCGATCTTCGTGCAGCCCTACGCCGACTCCGTGACCAAAGGATGCCTCCTCCTCGTCGCCGGGCTCTGCGTGCTCGATCTCGTGATCACCGCCCGCCACGTGCGCCAGGGCATCCCCGAGCCGGCGGTCTAGCGGCGTCCGAGGCTGAACGTTGCCGATCGCGAGAAGAGTGCGTCGACATCCTCGGCTCTTGCGTGAGTCGAGGAGTACCGCGATCGCGGCGCCGCCGACGACGTAGGCGTCCACCTTTCTCGGCGCGGGCAGCGAGACGTTCCCCGAGCTCGGTGAGGAGCTCGAGCAGTTCGTTCGCGGTGAACAGCTTCGGTTCGTCGTCAGGCAACGAGGAGGTCCCGTTTCCGCATCAAGATGCCCTTCTCACGGAACTCCGGCTCCGCCGTCTGACGGATCATGTCGAGGTACCGTTCAGCGGGGCGTCCTGGTGTTGCCGGCAGCCACTCCTCCGAGAGCGCAGGCTTTCGCATCCATGCTGGCGGCCGGATCTTCCGCCGCTTCGCGTCCCATGCGATCGCGGTCGCGAGCAGTGTGTCCCACCGGTCATCGCCGGTCGTCGGCGGCTCCCGGAGGAAGTCCAGGAGTACACGAGGCTGCTGCGGCCGTTCATCGAGGACGCCGTACCGGCGCTCGGCTAGGCGACCTCGCCTCAGCGTTCAGGTCATCGGTCGCGGGCTCGGCGTGGCCCGGCGACTCCGAAGCGCGAGGACGACCGGAAGGACGATGGCCGCCACGAACGCGGCAGCGCTCGTGAGGTACAGCACGTTCGCCCAGCGTGAGTGGTCGCCGCCAGAGATGGCGAACGTATCCGCGAGCGCCATGCCTGCTGGGAACGATGCTGCGAAGTAGGCGGGGGCGCCGCAGGCGAGGATCAGCAGCACGATGACGGCGACGACTTGGGGCGACGCGCTCGACGCCGCGGCTGCGTACAGCCAGACTCCGATAGCCAGGAGGAGACCGAAGCCCACGAAGATGATCACGGGGAGCGGCGACACCGACTCGCCTGCCGCTTCCAGCGTCGCATGAATCTCATCGAGCGCGAGACCCGGCGCAGCGGCCAGCGGGTTGAGAACCAGGATCTGCAACGCGCCCAGCCCAGCATATGCAGCAGTCGCCAGGATGCCACTGATCGCGATCAGCACCGCCGGCCGAGAAGAGAAGCGCCCCATACGCCAAATCTAGGTGCCTTCCGGGCACCTTGGAATGCCGTCGGTTCGTCAGCTGGCCCGGTGACCGGATGTCCCTCAGAGGGGTCCGCTTGCGGCCCTGGGCACCGCGTAGGCCGACCCAACTTCGGAGCAGTCCGTCCGGCTTAGAGCGGTCCGAGGACATCGCGCACGTCGGCGTGCAGTCGCAGGTCCTCCAGTACGGTGAGCAGCTGCCGTTCCTCGTAGCGGAAGTGGTTCTCCATGATCGCGGCCACGCCCTCCAGATGCCGGTCGAGCTCTGCAGGCGAAGCGGCGCGGTCGAGGGCGTCGCGGAGACCGCCGAGGAGGTGGCCGATCATCGAGTGGTCCCTCTCGAGATTCCGCAGGATCGGCGCGAGGTGGGGGTGCACTTCCTCGATCGCCGGGAACAGTGCACGGTCCTCGCCGCGATGGTGTCCGTCCAGAGCTGCGCAGAAGCCGTGGCAGAAGAGCAGCAGGTCACGGCCGGCTTGCTCGGACGTTGCGCCGTGCTGCACGGCCTCTCGGGCGACAGCGAGGGCGTCTCGGAGACGCTGGTGCACCGTGCGCAGTTCAACGCTCCAGGCGAGGAGCCTGGTCGTGTCGCGCTCAACCACGCGACGACGAAGGGAGTGATGCGAGCATCCGCAGTCCTTCGGTTCGGCGCCTCCATGCCTGACACGGTCTGCCACCGGCACGCGACGCTTCCACAAGCGTAACCGGGCACGCCGTTGAGTGGCTGACGCCACAATGCGGGGGTCCCCCTGCCGATCCTCTGTGCGTGCTGGCGCCTACGCGTCTGCGAACGAGGCGGCAGGGTGCCATCTCCGGCGAGTCTTGAAGGGTGTCTCCCGGAGGTGGACAATGCAACCATGGGCGCACGCTCGAACCGCCGCGCCGGCGTAGGGGGTACGCCGCGGATCGCCGCAGTTCCGGGCGCGATCCTCTTCATCGTGGCATGTCTTGCGGCTTGCACAGTGATGCCTGAGTCCGCCGCACCGACGGCGACGCCACTCGCAGAGCCGTTCGTTCCGTTCGCGTCGCCGAGCGGAACGGAATTTCCACAGCCCTCCGTACCCACCGCAACCGAAACGCCGTTCCTTGTTCCAGCATTCGATGGCGCAGAGCCGCTGCCCGTGGAAGACGGCACGACACACGTTCTGAAGAACCTGAACCAGGACGCTTCGGCTTTCCACACGGTCGAGTACACGATCCCACCCGGGTGGGCGACCGGTGGCGTCTACATCGGCAAGAAGCTCGGCCAGCCCGGCGAGGTTGCGATCAGCTTCTGGACGCCCTCCGGCGTCTATTCGGACCCATGCCGGCGAACCGCGAACCTGAGTCCGATCGACCTTGCCGTCCACACCCACGACGGTGGCGGCGAGCTCATCCTCTTGGCCTATCCCCGGATCGGGCTTTCGGCGCAGGACGGCCGTGCGGCTACCGAACCACGTTCGCTGATCGTCGACGATCCTTCTGAGGCCGGTGGAACCATCGCGCTCCGACTCGAGCTGACCGTACCCGCGGATCTCGACCCTGCCTCGTGCGACGACGGCGTCTACGTGGCGTGGCCGGGCGCCCGTGCGGGCGATCGCCCGAACGACAACCATGTCGCGGGACAGATGGACATCGTCTACCTGGTCGACGTCGACCATGGGCCGCTCGTCATCGACGCGTCCTTCCGGCCCGGCTCCTCGCCCGAGGACATCGAAGAGCTCTACGCCGTGCTCGGATCGATCGTCATGGACCGGTACTGACTCCGGCGACTCGCCCGACGTCATTCATTGGCGAGCAGCGCGCGGGTGGCGCGGTGCCATGCGCTGCCCGCTGACCATCCATCTGCGGGCGCATCCGACTGGAGGCGTCGATTCTTTCGCACTCCCGCTCGTGCGGTCGTCGAGTTCCTTGAGGCACATCAGCTTCGACCAAGGCACTGACTAGTCGCCGCTTGCTGCGGGTGCCGACTGGGTCCGTCTGCTCTACTGCAGTTGGTCGCGGCGGCGTGTCAGGTTCGCGGTCTCGGCCGTGTTGCCCGCCAGATCGATGGCTTCGTCATACGCGGCGCGGGCGTCTTGGGTGCGGCCCAGCCTGCGCAGCAGGTCGGCGCGGGTGGCGTGGAAGGCGTGGTAGCCGTTCAACCCCTTTTCGAGCCGATCGACCGTTGCAAGTGCCACGTCCGGGCCGTCGAGTTCGGCGACCGCGACGGCCCTGTTGAGGGCGATGATCGGTGACGGGTCGACGTTCACGAGCTGATCGTAGAGGGCGAGGATCTGTGACCAGTCGGTGTCGCGGATGTCGCGAGCGGAGGTGTGCACGGCACCGATCGCCGCGAGGATTTGGTAGCGACCGGGGACCTCACCGGTAGCGGCGGCGGCCAGGCGCTCGCGCACCAGCCGATGACCCTCAGCAATGAGCACCGGGTTCCAGGCGCCACGGTCCTGCTCGTCGAGCGGGATCAGTTCGCCGTCGACCGAGATCCGGGCTGTGCTGCGGGCCTCGGTGAGAAGCATCAACGCCAGCAACCCGGTCACCTCACCGTCCTCCGGCATCAGGTCACGGACCAGGCGCGTGAGCCGGATCGCCTCGGCCGTCAGGTCGGCACGTACCGGGCCAGTGTCGGGGCCGGTCGCCATGTAGCCCTCGTTGAAGACCAGGAAGAGCACGGCGAGGACAGCGGAGACGCGGTCGGGGAGATCCGCCGCCGACGGCACCCGGTACGGGATGCGAGCCGCCTTGATCTTGGCTTTCGCGCGGGTGATCCGCTGCCCCATCGTGCTCTCGGGCACGATGAAGGCGCGAGCGATCTCTGGCACGGTCAGACCAGCGATCATGCGCAGGGTCAGCGCCACCCGGGCCTCCATCGCCAACGCCGGATGACAGCAGGTGAAGATCAGCCGGAGCCGGTCGTCATCGATGGCACCGATCGACTCCGGTGGGGTGTTGTCGGACACCATCAGAGCCTCCTTGTGCTTGGCGTCGCGTCGGTTCTCGCGCCGCAGTCGATCGATGGCCTTGCGGTTCGCCGTGGTGGTGAGCCAGGCGCCTGGGATTGGTGGCACGCCGTCGGCCGGCCACCGGGCGACAGCGGTCGCGAAGGCCTCGGCCGCAGCCTCCTCGGCGAGGTCGAGGTTGCCGAAGCGTCGGGTCAAGCCGGCGACCACCCGGGCCCACTCGTCACGGTAGGCCCGGGTGATCGCGTCCTCGACGTCGCTCACGCGAACGGTCGCACCTCGATCTTCCGGTCGCAGACCTTCGAAGCCTCTGCTGCGAGGGCGAGCGCCACATCCAGATCGGGCGCCTCCCACACCCAGAGGCCGGCGAGGTACTCCTTCGACTCCACGAAGGGTCCGTCGCTGATCACCGGCTCCTCGCCCCGGTTGTCGATGACCGTGGCCGCGTCAGGGTCTGCGAGTCCGCCCGCGAACACCCAATAGCCGTCGGCGATCAGACGCTCGTTGAACGCGCTGATCCCCGGCCGCTTGTCCAAGCTGCCGGGATTGCTCTTGTCATCGATCACGGAAATGAAGTACTGCATCTGAAGATCCTCTCCTTCGGTTTCATGTCAGCGTGCGGCTCGTCAGTGTCATTGCGGGCCCGCGGGATGCGCGAGGTCGTAGGCGCGGGAGATCTTCGCCGGGACGACCATGCGCCAGGCATCGACGACGAGCTCGCGGGCCTCGGCCGGCTCAAGGGCTACGAGATCGGCGTGGACCCAGTTGAAGCGCAGATCCGAGTCCGAGGGCATCTGGAACTTGCGTGGATTCCCGGCGACGAGCGCTGCCCGCTCCTCCTTCGGGAAGGCGAACCCCATCACGCGCTGGTCGAGGGAGAACGCGACGTAGACCATCTGACCGACGCGGAACTTCAATCGCCCGCGCACGGTGGCATGGTAGGAGCGCTCCAACTCCGCGCCCAGCGCTTGAACGTCGTCGATGACCGCCATGTCTACAGCCTCTCAGGCGTTTTTCGACGCGGGGCGATCCGCGATCCGCAGGGAGCGCTGTGTGCGGTCGTTTCACAGCCCGCATCTCCTGAGTTCTTCACGTAGCCGCGCGCCTCGACGATCTGCCGTCCCGGACGCGGATCAGGTTTACGCCGTGTACCTCGATCGGACGGCATCAGAAGGTTGCGTAGTTGGGGCGGCCAGTCGGCCGATATGTCTGAATCATCACTCCCTTGGAATCGGAACGCGAGTCGGCCAGCTTCATCGCGATGTCTCGACCTGAGTCTGCGAAGAGTCGGGCTCCCTGCCCCAGGACCACGGGGATGATGATGAGTTCCATTTCGTCGACGAGGTCCTTCTCGAGGAGCCACTGGATGAGACGGCTGCTTCCGTGTACCTGCAGTTCGCCGTCGCCGCTGGCTTTCAGTTCCGTGATGGCGGCGAAGAGGTCGTCTCCGAGGACTGCTGTGTTCGGCCATTCCGGTTCCGTCAGTGTTCTGGATGCCACGTACTTCGGCTTCGAGTTCAACGCCACTCCAATTGGGTGTCGTTTCAGGTCCTCGATGGTGCCCCAGAATTCGTGGAGGATGTCGTATGTTCGACGGCCGAAGAGGAACGCATCGGCCCGCTGGAACGTCGCGGCAATGTGGTCGCGGGTCGTGTCGTCACCCGCTCCCCTCGCCCATCCGCCGCGTTCGAATCCTCCCTCGAGGTCTTCAACAGTTGGGCCGCCGTTGCCCTGAGTTACTCCGTCAAGAGTGAGCTGCGTGATCGTCGTAAGTTTCATTTGCCTGGTTCTCCATGACTTCGGCACCCACGTTGGGGGCCGTTCATGAAGTCAACGAACGACTCCGCGCGAATCCGACACCAATCGAGAAACCTGTTCAGACAAGAAGTCTCACGGCGAGCACTCCGGATCGAACGGATCCCGACACCGGGAACATCGACTACTCGCCATACCTGCACGCCAGGACTCGGCGGCCCTACCGACGACCTCACCAGCGCACTGGACGTGGAATGGCACGCGGACCCAGCCGTTGTCGAACGAGAACGAGCTGCATTCGCTGCCCGATACCTCTGCGCGGCACACGCCCGCGCTTTGTGACGTCGGGTCTCTACCCCGCGTCTACGTGGTGGAACGTTCGTCCGGCACTCGAATGGACTGGGAACAGCTCGGCCCGCCTGCTCTCCTCGAGCGACGAAGACCTCATCATCCTCGCGCTCCGGGCACAAACTCCGCGGCGCGTTCATCAAGGGCGGCGACGAGCTTGCGCATCTCCTCGTGCAGATGGTCGGCATCGCGATCGCTGTAGTGGAACGTGCTGAAGACCTTTGCCACGAGATCCTTCCCCCGTTCCTCGAGCTTGCGGCCTGGTGTGGTCAGGCGCACCAGCACGGATCGCTCGTCGGTGGTGCTGCGCTCGCGCGTCACGAAACCGGCCGCCTCGAGCCGCTTCAGCAGCGGTGACAGCGTGCCAGAGTCGAATCGCAGCGCGGCGCCGAGTTCTTTGACCGTCTGTGGATCGCGATCCCACAACACGAGCATGGCCATGTACTGCGGGTAAGTGAGCCCCAACTCGCGCAGCGCGGGCCGGTAGGCGTTGTCGAGCTCTCGTGCAGCGACATGCACCGCAAAGCAGGCTAGATCATCGGGCAGGACTCCCATGGGGAGCATCTTACGTCAATTTGACAGCACACATTTGAGTTGTGTACAACTAAGTTGCTGCCAATACAGCTTGAGGAGCTACCCCATGAACGCGATATACACCGCCGTGGCCACGTCTTCGGGACGGGACAGCCGTGCCGTCACATCAGACGGCCGGCTCGACGTCATGCTCGCCATGCCGAAGGAGATGGGCGGTACTGGTGAGGGGACGAATCCAGAACAGCTGTTCGCTGCGGGGTACGCAGCCTGCTTCTCGACGTCGCTCGGGATAGTGGCGAAGCGCATGGCGATCGACACGCGGGACGTGGCAGTCACCGCGGAAGTGAGCCTGGTTCCAAGGGTGGGCGGCTCGGGCTTCACACTTGCAACTGTCCTTCGGGTCGAGTTGCCCGAGCACATTGCGGAAGGTTCCGCCCGAGCACTGGTCGACGCAACGCATCAGGTCTGCCCCTACTCGAACGCGACCCAGGGCAACATGCCCGTCGAGATCGTGATCGAATGACTCAGCCAAGCCGGTCCGTGATCGGACGTCAGCAAGCGCATCCGCTATCGGTGATGGAACTAGAGTCGAGCGGGTGAGCAGGGTCGTTCTGATGTGCGGGCCGGCGGGATCCGGAAAATCGACCGTCGCCAGAGAACTCGAAGCGAAGGGCATGACCCGCCTCTCGTTCGACCGGGAAGCCTGGCGACGTGGGATCCATGTGATGCCTCTCCCGGCCGAGGTACATGAAGAGATCGAGCGGGAACTCCGTGACCGCCTCGTCGCACTGGTCAAGGCCGGTGTCGATGTTGTCGTCGACTTCTCGCTCTGGTCGAGACGATCTCGCCTCGCGTATCGTGACCTGCTGCGACCGCTCGGAGTGGTACCCGAAACGATCTACCTCGCGACGCCACGAGCAGTTGCGCTTGAACGGATGCAGGCACGCGGCCATGAGCACGCGGACGACTACGCACTCGCTGCGGACCTCGCGGCCGAGTATTTCGATCACTTCGAGCCCCCGACCCCCGACGAGGGTCCGCTGACCGTACTTGGAGCCACCAGGCCGCAATAGCCGGTCCTCCCCGGGGCCGCACTGGCCGCGCATGCCATCGCGATGGGTGACACGCTGGCTCGGCCCGTCGCGATTCCCGTAAGACCCGCCCGCGAGCATTCTCGGTGAGGGTACGTCATCCGCTCCAGGCGAGGCAGGGTGATCGGCTCTGCGAGCGATCGAGCCTGCGACCGACCCGCACCGACCCGCACCCGCCCGAACGCACGCCGCCGCGCAGCCGCCCGCGCATCACCTCGCCTGGCGCACCGCCTCGGGGGAGTACTGCTCGACGAGTTGGCGCTTCAGCACCTTGCCGCTGCCGCCGAGGGGCAGCGAGTCGGCGACGTGCACGACGCGCGGGTACTTGTAGGCGGCGATCCGCTCCTTGGTGAAGGCGACGAGCGCTTCGGGGTCGACCTCGTGCCCGTCGAGGGCGACGACCGCGGCGTGCACCTCCTGGCCGTGCGTGTCGTCGGCAATGCCGAAGACGGCGGCCATGGCGACATCCGGATGCCGCATCATGACGGCCTCGACCTCGGTGGGGTACACGTTGTAGCCGTTGCGCACGATCATGTCCTTCTTGCGGTCGACGATCGTGATGATCCCGTCGACGATCGTGCCGAGGTCGCCCGTGCGGAACCAGCCGTCGACGACGGCCTCGGCCGAGGCATCCGGTCGCCCGAGGTAGCCCTTGAAGAGGTTGTGGCCGCGCACGACGATCTCGCCGAGGGCGCCGGGCTCCTCGAGGAACGCGATGCGCCCCTCGACCTCGGAGTCGGCGATGGCGGCGTCGATTCCCCAGTAGGCGCGGCCGACGGTGCCCGGCCGGATCGGCTCGCCGACCATGTTGAACGACACCGTCGGCGAGGTCTCGGTGAGGCCGTAGCCCTCGTGCACCTCGGCGCCGAACGCGCGCTCGAACGCCTCGAGCAGGGCGACGGGCAGCGCCGCCCCGCCCGAGACGGCGTAGCGCAGCGGCGGCCGCGCCTCGGAGCGCAGGGCGGCCTCGACCATGCCCACGAACATCGTCGGCACCGCCGTGAACACCGTCGCGCCGTGCGCGTTCATGAGCTCGAGCGCCTGGTCGGGGTCGAACTTCGGCAGCAGGATGATCGACGCGCCCTTGCGGAACGCGATGTTCATCACGGCGGTCTGCCCGAACGTGTGGAACAGCGGCAGCCCGCCGAACACGACGTCGTCGGCGCGCATGTCGAACGCGTCGATGAGCGCGCAGTGCACCTGCTCGACGATCGCGAGGTGCGAGCCGACGGCGCCCTTCGGCGTGCCCGTCGTGCCGCTCGTGTAGAGGATCGTCGCGGCATCCGTCGGGCGCACCGACACGTGCCGGTCGATGGGGGCGGATGCCGCGGCCTCCGCCTCGAGTCGAGGGAGGTCCGGCCCGCCGGCCTCGACGGGCGGCGTGAGCACCGTGATGAGCGGCACGCCTGCGGCCGTCGCGGCGGGCACGGCCTCGCCGAGCAGCGGCCCCGCGGCGACGAGCACGTCGGCGCCAGAATCGCGCAGCACGTACTCGATCTCCTCGGCCTTGAACAGCAGGTGCACGGGCACCACGACCGCGCCGAGGGCGAGGGCGGCGTAGTAGACGCGGGCGAAGTCGGGCACGTTGGGCACGAGCATCGCGACCCGGTCACCGCGGCCGATGCCGCGGTCGCGCAGGGCGCCGGCGTAGGCGCGGCTCTGGTCCCAGAGGGTGCCGTAGTCGATGGTCTGGCCCATGAAGTGCAGCGCGGCGCGGGCCGGCGTGCGGACGGCGGACTCGGCGAGCATGCTCGCGACCGAGAGCGTGCCGAAGCCGTCGCCGTCGACGGCAGGGTCGGCGGGGTGGGTGTGCGCGGGCGCGCTGGGGGTGGGGGACATGGGGGCGGTTCCTTTCATCGTCGTTGATGGTGCGGGGCTCGGCGTCGACGCCGAAGAACGTCAGCGGCGGGGCGCCCTCAGCTCGGCGCGGCCGAGGGCGTTGAGGTGGACCTCGTCGGGGCCGTCGGCCAGGCGCAGCGAGCGGGCGCCGGCGAACATCTCGGCGAGGGGCTGGTCGCTCGAGAGTCCGGCGGCGCCGAAGAGCTGGATGGCGCGGTCGAGGATCTGCTGCACGGCGCGGGGCACGGCGATCTTGATGGCCTGGATCTCGGTCATCGCCTTGCGGTTGCCGACGGTGTCCATGAGCCAGGCGGTCTTCAGCACGAGCAGGCGCAGCGACTCGACCTGGATGCGGGACTCGGCGACCCATTCGCGCACGACGCCCTGCTCGGCCAGCGGGCGGCCGAACGCGACGCGGGTGTTCGCGCGCTCCTGCACGAGGGCGAGGGCGCGTTCGGCCATGCCGATGGCGCGCATGCAGTGGT
Organism: Agromyces sp. Leaf222; assembly: GCF_001421565.1. Classification (NCBI taxonomy): domain Bacteria; kingdom Bacillati; phylum Actinomycetota; class Actinomycetes; order Micrococcales; family Microbacteriaceae; genus Agromyces; species Agromyces sp. Leaf222. Next base: position 346,287 of record NZ_LMKQ01000002.1, read on the forward strand.
GGATGCGTCCGGGCCCGAGGCGGGCCTGCGCGATCGCGAACCCCTCGCCCTCACCGGCGATGAGGTTCGTCGCGGGCACGCGCACGTCGTCGAACGCGATCTCGGCGTGGCCGCCGTGGTCGCGGTCGTCGTAGCCGAACACGGTGAGCGGGCGGATGATGCGCACTCCGGGGGTGTCGCGGGGCACGAGGATCATCGACTGCCGACGGTGGCGCTCGGCATCGGGGTCGGTCTGCCCCATGACGATGAAGATCGCGGCATCCGGGTTCATCGCGCCCGTCGACCACCACTTGCGGCCGGTGATGACGTACGAGTCGCCATCGCGACGGATGCGGGTGGCGATGTTCGTGGCGTCGCTGGACGCGACATCCGGCTCGGTCATGCAGAACGACGAGCGGATCTGCCCCCCGAGCAGCGGGTCGAGCCACTCGGCCTGCTGCTCGGGCGTGCCGAAGTCGGCGAGCACCTCCATGTTGCCGGTGTCGGGTGCGGCGCAGTTGAAGGCGACGGGCGCGAGCCGCGGCGACCAGCCCGTGGCCTCGGCGAGGGGCGCGTACTGCACGTTCGTCAGGCCCGCCCCGCGCTCGCCGGGGAGGAAGAGGTTCCACAGCCTCTCGGCGCGGGCGGCCGTGCGCAGTTCGTCGACGACGGGCCGGAACCGCCACTCGCCGGGCGTCGCGGCGAGCTGCTCGTCGAGCACCCGCTCGGCCGGGATCGCCCGCTCGTGCACGAAAGCCTCGACCCGGTCGATGAGGTCGAGCGTGCGCTGGTCGTGGCTGAAATCCATGCGTCAGACTCCCGTGGTGGTCGAGTTCGTGGTGGTCGAGTTCGTGGTGGTCGAATCGGTGGTGTGGCCAAGCCCGGTGCTCGCGAGCGGTTCGACGAGCTGGCCGATGCGGTCGAAGCCCTCGCCGAGGGTCTGCCCCTGGCGGTAGCGGTAGTGGATGCCCTCGAGGATCACGGCGAGTTTGTAGGCCGCGAACGCCCGGTACCAGGTGAGGTCGGGGGTGCGGATTCCGGCGGCCTGCGCGTAGTGGTCGACGAGTTCGTCGAACTCGGGGTACCCGGCAGCGGGGTCGACGGCGCTGCGGGTGAGGCCGACGGCATCGGGCGCGAGCGAGGCGATGTTCCAGTACATGCCGAGCATGCCGAGGTCGACGAGCGGGTCGCCGAGGGTCGCCATCTCCCAGTCGAGGATCGCCGCGATGCGGGGCGCGTCGGCCGGTCCGGCGATGATCGCGTTGTCGAGACGGTAGTCGCCGTGCACGATGCCGCTGCGGATGTCGCCCGCCGGCGGCATCCGCTCTTCCAGCCGTTGCTGCAGCCGGTCGAGCTCGGGCAGCTCGCGGCTGCGGGATGCCTCGAGCTGCCGCCGCCAGGTGCGCAGCTGCCGGTCGAGGTAGCCGTCGGGGCGGCCGAAGTCGGCGAGGCCGACGGATGCCGCGTCGAGCGTGTGCAGTCGCGCGAGGGTCGCGGCGAACTCGAGCCCGAGCCCGTGCAGCCCGGATGCCGTGTAGTCGGCGTTCTGTCGCGGGCTCGCGAGCACGACGCCGTCGACGACGTGCATGACGAAGAACGGGGTGCCCGTGACGCGGGCCGCCTCGGTGTCGTCGACGAGGTCGACCGCGGGCGGCACCGGCACGCCCGACCCCGCGAGCGCGCTGATCACGCGGTGCTCGCGGCCCATGTCGTGGGCGCTGGCGAGCACGTGGCCGAGGGGCGGGCGCCGCACGATGAGGGGCACGCGCGGGCCGTCGACGCGATAGGTGAGGTTGCTGCGCCCCCCGGCGATGAGGGTCGCGGTCTGCGCCTCGGCCGGGCCGCCGACGAGATTGGGGTGCGCCTCGGAGAGCCACTCGGAGAAGCCCGCGAGGTTCAGCCCTGGGGTGTCGGTCATCGTCGATCGCCTTTCCGGCACCGCCGTGGTGCCCGCACCTGCGGTGCGTACCCGAGCACGTGAGCGGCTCGTCGTGACAGCATACCGCGCGGTCGGTATGTTCGGGAACCGGATGCCGCGGCATCCGCTCAACCGGTGCCTTCAGGCGAGCAGGCGGGCCTCGATCTCGGAACGGATGCCGCCCGGGATCGGCACCGGCCGACGCGTCGCCGCATCGACGAACACGTGCACGAAGCGGCCCTCGGCGATCGCCTCCGTCTCGCCTGCGCGGTGGATGCCGAGCGACCACGTGATGCTCGACGAGCCCAGGCGCTCGACGCCGATCGCAACCTCGAGCGGTTCGGGGAACGACGCCGACGCGCGGAACTCGCAGTTCGATGACACGACGAGCCCGATCGGCTCGTCGCCGAGCGGATCGAGGCCGGCGTGCTCGATCATCCACGTGTTCACGGCCGTGTCCATGGCCTCGTAGTAGACGGTGTTGTTCACGTGCCCGTACTGGTCGTTGTCGTTCCAGCGCGTGGTGAACGGGCGGCGCTCGGGTCGGTGCGTCATCGTCGGCACCCGTCAGTCCGCCCGGAGCAGGATGCGGAACGCGCGCCGTGCGCGAGCCTCGCTCGGGGTGTCGCCCGCGATGAGGTCGGCGTAGGTGAACGACTCCGAGACGCGCACGAGCAGGTACGCGAGTTCGTCGGTGGAGATGGCGCCGCCGAGCGGGCGATCGCCGAGTTCGCGCTCGACGAGCCAGCGCGCCGTGGCGACGTAGCGGCGCTGGATCTCGCTCTCGGTGGTGGTGAGCAGGCGCAGTGCCCTGGCGGGCTCGCGGCGCAGGAAGTCGCGGAAGTAGTCGGCGCTGATGAGCGCCCCGGCGAAGCTCGACAGCTGCTCGGCGACGCGCTCTGCGCCGTGCAGCGACTCGGTCGCGTGCTCCGAGAGCACGAGCGTCGGCGCGGCGAGCGACCACAGCACCTCGCTGAGCAGGGCATCGCGGTTGCCGACCCAGCGGAACAGCGACGTGCGGTCGACGCCGAGGGTCGTCGCGAGGGAGCCCATGTCGATGCGCCGACCGCTGATGAAGGTCTCACGGGCGAGCTCGAAGGCGCGCACCGCGTCGGCGTGGGCGCCGTCGGCGAGGCGCTCGGAGAGCCACGAGGGTGCGGCACGCAGGCCCACCTCGGCGATCTCGTGGGTGGTTCCGGTCGTCGTCGGCATGCCGGAACTCTAACCCTCCTTCGAGGATTCACATGCAACATTCTGGAAAATGATGCATAGTGGACGTGTTCACCGACGAACGGAGAAGCGATGACGCTCACACTCGACCCGCAGTCCACTGCCGGCAGCCCTTCCGACGACGCAGCCGGCGCGACCGCAGGCGCCGTGACGGCCGGCACCCCGGCCGCCGTGCTCGACGCCGACTTCTACGGTTTCATGCGCCGGCTCACCCCCGTGGAGCAGGCCTCGGTCGCCGAGATCCGCGACTACCTCGAGCGCGAGGTGCGCCCCGGCGCCGACGACCGGTGGGAGGCGACGACGAGCCCCCGCCACCTCATTCCGGGCTTCGCCGAGCTCGGGCTCTTCGGCTCGGGCATCCCCGAGGTCGCGCACTTCGAGAACTCCGCCGTCTACCGCGGCTGGGTCGCCCTCGAGATCGCCCGCGTCGACCCGTCGACCGCGACCTTCATCGGCGTGCACTCCGGTCTCGCGATGAACGCGATCGCCGTCGGCGGCTCGCCCGAGCAGCAGCACGAGTGGCTCGCGCCCATGGCCCGGGGCGAGCTCATCGGCGCGTTCGGGCTCACCGAGCCGCTGCACGGCTCCGACACCGCGAAGGGCCTCGAGACCACCGCGACCCGTCGCACGACCGCCGACGGCACCGACGAGTGGGTGCTGAACGGCGCCAAGCGCTGGATCGGCAACGCGACCTTCGCCGACGTCGTCGTCATCTGGGCGCGCGACACGGCCGACGACCAGGTCAAGGGCTTCCTCGTGCGCCAGCCCGCCACCGGCTTCACCGCCACGAAGATCGAGCGCAAGCAGTCGCTCCGCGCCGTCGAGAACGCCGACATCGTGCTCGAGGACGTCATCGTGCCCGAGTCCGACCGGCTGCAGCAGATCCACGGCTTCCGCGACGTCGCGATCGTGCTGCGACTGACCCGAGCGGATGTCGCGTGGCAGGCGATCGGCGTCGCCGTCGGCGCCTACGAGGCCGCCCTCGCCTACACGAAGACCCGCGTGCAGTTCGGCAAGCCGATCGCCTCGTTCCAGCTCGTGCAGCAGAAGCTCGCCGACTCGCTCGCCGACATCACGGCGTCGATCGCGCTCTGCGTGCGGGTGAGCGAGATGCTCGACGAGGACGCCCAGAAGGACCACCACTCGGCCATGGCCAAGGCCTTCGCCACGAAGAAGATGCGCGAGGTCGTCGCCCGCAGCCGCGAGCTCATGGGCGGCAACGGCATCCAACTCGACCACGGCGCCGCACGCTTCTTCGCCGACGCCGAGGCCGTCTACACCTTCGAGGGCACCTACGACATGAACACGCTCATCGTCGGCCGAGCCATCACGGGCATCGCCGCGTTCGTCTGAGCGAGCGGATGCCGGTCGAGTAGGCGCCCCGGCGCCGTATCGAGACCAGCAACCGCACAGGCCTCGATACGCGGCTCCGCCACTACTCGACCAGCGACGCCGCCCCGCGACATCCGCTCGCCCACCCCACCCGACCCGAGAACCCACGCCTGAGGAGACCGCCGCATGACCGAGGCCTACATCGTCGCCACCGCCCGCTCGCCCATCGGCCGCGCCCGCAAGGGGTCGCTCGCCGGCCTCCGCGGCGACGACCTCACCGCGCGCATGGTCGAAGCCGCGCTCGCCAAGGTGCCAGGGCTCGACCCGACCCGCGTCGAGGACCTCATGCTCGGCTGCGGCATGCCGGGCGGCGAGCAGGGCATGAACATGGCCCGCATCGTTGCCGTGCTGCTCGGCCTCGACGGCGTGCCGGGCACGACCGTCAACCGCTACTGCTCGTCGAGCCTGCAGACCACGCGCATGGCGTTCCACGCGATCAAGGCTGGCGAGGGCGACGTGTTCGTGTCGGCGGGGGTCGAGTCGGTCTCGAACATGGGCGTCGGCTCGAGCGACTACATCCCGGGTGCGAAGCTCACGAACGCCCGCTTCGACGACGCCATCGCGCGCACCGAGGCGCGGGCAGCAGGTGGGGCGGATGCCGCGGGCCTGCGCCCCTGGCGCGACCCGCGTCTCGACGGGCTGCTGCCCGACGCGTACATCGCCATGGGCCAGACGGCCGAGAACGTCGCGGAGCTCCGCGGCGTCACCCGCGACGAGCAGGACGCCTTCGCGGCCCGCAGCCAGCAGCGCGCCGAGGCCGCGATCGCCTCTGGATTCTGGGCGAACGACATCACCCCCGTGACGCTCGACGACGGCACGGTGGTCTCGGCCGACGACGGCCCGCGCGCCGGCGTCACGATCGAGGCGCTCGCCGGGCTCGACCCGGTGTTCCGCCCCGACGGCACCGTGACCGCCGGAAACTGCTGCCCGCTCAACGACGGCGCGGCCGCCGTGGTCGTGGTCTCCGACCGCATCGTCGACGAGCTCGGCCTGCAGCCGCTCGCCCGTATCGTCTCCACCGGGGTCAGCGGACTCTCGCCTGAGATCATGGGCCTCGGACCCGTCGAGGCCTCGCGCCTGGCCCTCACTCGCGCCGGTCTCTCGATCGACGACATCGACCTCGTCGAGCTCAACGAGGCGTTCGCGGCGCAGGTGATCCCGTCGGCGCGCGAGCTCGGCATCGACGAGTCGCGCCTGAACGTGCACGGCGGCGCGATCGCCGTCGGACACCCGTTCGGCATGACCGGCGCCCGCATCACGTCCACCCTCATCAACGGGCTCGCCGCGACCGGCGGCCGCTACGGCCTCGAGACGATGTGCGTCGGCGGCGGCCAGGGCATGGCCCTCGTGCTCGAGCGCGTGTAGGCGCGTCCGCCGGTCTCGCCGGTCGAGTAGGCCGCGCGCGGAGCGAGCAGCCGTATCGAGACCCGTTCGAGTTGGGTCTCGATACGCGTGCTCCTGCGTCGCGCGCTACTCGAGCCGTGGCCTCGCCGGTCGAGTAGGCCGCGAGCGGAGCGAGCAGCCGTATCGAGGCCCGTTCGGGTTGGGTCTCGATACGCGTGCTCCTGCGTCGCGCGCTACTCGACCGGCGGTCTCGCCGGCACGATGAGCGTCACCCACTGGGCGATCAGCGCCGGGCGGTCGGAGCCCTCGATCTCGACCGTGAGGTCCTGCACCACCCGGATGCCGCTGCCGGTGCGCTCGGCCGACGCGAGCGTCCCGACGGCTCGCACGCACGACCCGGCGGTGACCGGCTGGAGGAACCGCACCTTCTCGAAGCCGTAGTTCACGCCCATGGCGACGCCGTCGACCTCGAGCAGCGGGGTGGCGAGCGCGGTGAGCAGCGACAGCGTGAGGAACCCGTGAGCGATCGGGGCGCCGAAGGGTCCGGCGGCGGCCCGCTCGACGTCGACGTGGATCCACTGGTGGTCGTCCGTGGCATCCGCGAACCGCTCGATGCGGGCCTGGTCGACCTCGAACCAGGCGCCGGGGCCGATGGCCGTGCCGACCGCGTCGAGCAGGTCGGCGGGCGAGGCGAGCCGGAGCGGGGAGACGGGCGTCGCGCTCATGCCTTCGGCCCGCCCGCCACGTAGAGCACCTGGCCCGAGACGAAGGACGCGGCATCCGAGCAGAAGAACGACACGGCGGCCGCGACATCCTCTGGCTGGCCGACGCGGCCGACCGGGATCTCCTTGGCCGCGCCCTCGAGCAGCTGCTCGTTCGTGATGCCCATGCGCTCGGCCGTCTGGCGCAGCATGTCGGTCGCGATGAAGCCGGGAGCGACCGAGTTCGCGGTCACGTTGTAGCGGCCGAGCTCGATCGCGAGCGTCTTCGTGAAGCCCTGCATGCCGGCCTTCGCGGCGGCGTAGTTGGCCTGGCCGCGGTTGCCGAGCGCCGAGGTACTCGAGAGGTTCACGATGCGGCCCCACTTCGCCTCGACCTGGTGTGCCTGCACGGCCCTCGTCATGAGGAACGCGCCGCGCAGGTGCACGCCGAGCACGGCGTCCCAGTCGTCGTCGGTCATCTTGAAGAGCAGGTTGTCGCGCAGGATGCCGGCGTTGTTCACGAGGATGGTCGGCGCCCCGAGCTCGTCGGCGACGCGGGTGACGGCAGCCGCGACGGCGGCCGAGTCGGCGACGTTCGCGCCGACCGCGATCGCGCGGCCCCCGTCGGCCTCGATGGCGGCGACGGTCTCGGCGCAGGATGCCGCGTCGAGGTCGAGCACGGCGACGGCATAACCGTCGGCGGCGAGTCGGCGGGCGGTCGCGGCTCCGATGCCGCGCGCGGCTCCGGTGACGATGGCGGTGCGGGTCATGCGTCGTTCCTTTCGTGGGGTGGTTCGGCGGGGCCTGCCGGAGCGGGGTCAGCCGAGCGTGATGAGCTGTCGGAGTTCCCCGCCTGCGGCGAGGCGATCCATGGCCGTGTCGAGTTCGTCGAGGCGGATGCGCGACGACACGAGACGTTCGAGGGGCAGGCGTCCCGCGCGCCAGAGTTCCACGTAGCGCGGGATGTCACGCGCGGGCACGGCCGATCCGAGGTAGCTGCCGATGACGGTGCGCGCCTCGGCGGTGAGCGTCAGCGGCGAGAGCGTCGCGCGGGCGTCGGGTGCCGGCAGGCCGACGGTCACCGTGGTGCCGCCGGGTGCGGTGAGGGCGAACGCGGTCTCGAACGCCCTCGCCGAGCCGGCGGCCTCGATGACGAGGGGTGCCCGCGCCGCGGCATCCGCTGGGCTGGTGGGGCCCGTGCCGGTGCCGGTGCCGGCGCGGCTGCCGGCGTCGGTTCCGGATGCCGCGCGCACCGCCTCGTCGGGCGCGTAGGCCGCGCTCGCGCCGAGGCTCATGGCCGTCTCGAGCTTCGCGGGCAGCGCGTCGACGCCGATCACCTCGTGGCCGAGCGCGACGGCGACGAGCAGGGCCGCCATGCCGACCCCGCCGAGGCCGACGACCGTGACGCGGCTGTCCGGCGCGGGCCGGCCCGCGTTGATGACGGCGCCGCCGCCCGTGAGCACCGCGCAGCCGAGCAGTGCGGCGACCTCGGCCGGCACGTCATCGTCGACCGGCACCACCGACGTGCGGCTGACCACCGCGTGGCTCGCGAACGCCGAGACGCCGAGGTGGTGGTGCACGGTCTCGCCGTCGCGGTGCAGGCGGATGCCGCCGCCGACGAGCGTGCCCTCGGCGTTCGCCGCGCTGCCCGTGCGACAGGGCAGGCGTCCGTCGCTCGCGCATTCGGGGCAGGCGCCGCAGCGGGGGAGGAAGGTCATGACCACGCGCGTGCCGACCGCGACATCCGTCACGCCGACGCCGACCTGCTCCACGATGCCGGATGCCTCGTGGCCGAGGAGCATGGGCGTCGGCCGCCGCCGGTTGCCGTCGACGACGCTGAGGTCGGAGTGGCAGACGCCCGCGGCCTCGATGCGCACGAGCAGTTCGCCTGTGCCGGGCGGGTCGAGCTCGAGCGTGCCGACCGTGAACGGGCGCGACCGCGCGAATGGCGCTTCGGCTCCGGATGTCTCGAGCACCGCTCCCGTGATCTGCATGCGCGTCCTCCTCGACGTGCCCGGCGGGTCGTGACGACGCCGCGCGTGACAAGCATACCGACCGCGCGGTATGCTCGCGAATCGAGCCCTGAACACTTCGTTCGACACGGCTGACGACTCGACCAGAGGAGCCTCGACGATGAGCCTTCCCCTTCCTGTAGACGGTTCCGCGCCCGCGCCCGGCGCCGGCGCTGCGCCCTCGCCCGGCACCGGCGCTGCGACCGCGCCCGGTGCTGCACCGATCCACGGACACGTGCACGACGACTTCACCGGCCTCCGCGATGAGTTCGAACGCCGGCTCGCGTCGGGTGCGGAACTCGGCGCGTCGCTCGCCGTGATCGTCGACGGCGAGCCCGTCGTCGACCTCTGGGGCGGCTGGGCCGATCCCGAGCAGCAGCGCGAATGGCAGCGGGACACGATCACGAACGTGTGGTCGATCTCGAAGACCGTCACCGCGCTCGCCGCGCTCGTGCTCATCGACCGCGGCGAGCTCGACCCCGAGCAGCCCGTCGCCCACTACTGGCCCGAATTCGCCGCGGCCGGCAAGGAGGGCGTGCTCGTGAAGCACGTGCTCATGCACACCTCGGGCGTCTCGGGGTGGGCGCAGCCCATCACGGGCGCCGACATCCTCGATGCGGATGCCGCGGCGGCCCGTCTTGCGTCGCAGCCGCCGTGGTGGCCGGCGGGCGCGGCATCCGGCTATCACCTGCTGGACTACGGCCACCTCGTCGGGGAGCTCGTGCGCCGCATCACCGGACGCTCGCTCGGCGCGTTCGTCGCCGAGGAGCTCGCCGGCCCGCTCGGCGCGGACTTCTGGCTCGGCCTGCCCGAGTCTGAGGATCACCGCGTGAGCAACGTCGTGCCGCCGCAGGGGACGCTGGACTTCTCGGCGATCCCGCCCGACTCCCCGGCCTTCAAGACCTACACGGGACCACCGCTCGACGCCGAGGTCACCTGGACGCGCGAGTGGCGCGCCGCGGGCGTCGGCGGCGCCGGCGGGCAGGGCAACGCCCGCTCGGTGGCCCGCCTCAACGCCCTCGTCTCGAACGGCGGAGAACTCGACGGCGTGCGCCTGCTCTCGCCCGCGACGATCGATCGCATCTTCGCGGAGCACACCGACAACGTCGACCTCGTGCTCGGGCTGCCGCTCCGCTTCGGGCTCGGATTCGCCGTGTCGAATCCGGCGAGCACGCCGTGGATCCCCGAGGGCCGGGTCGCGTTCTGGGGCGGCTGGGGCGGGTCGATCGTCATCAACGACGTCGAGCGCCGCACGACGTTCGCCTACGTCATGAACCGGATGTCGCCGGGCATCATCGGCTCGCCCCGCAGCGACGCGTACACGCGGGCGGTCTACGCCGCGCTCGGCGCCACGACCCTGGCCTGACGCCGTGCGGGTCCGCGCCTGCCGGCGATGCCGGCGCCACGCGCGGGCCCACGCCCGCGATGGTCGGCGGGTCGCGCCGCGGTGTGCTCGCCCTGCCGGGCGAACCGTGGAACACGAGAGCCCGGGTACCGCATCCGAAGATGTCGTACCCGGGCCCTCGTGTCGTGCGGTGGCCGCTACGCGTCGGTCGCGGGCGTCCCTCGCTCGCCGTCGACCGCCTCGAAGGAGCCGGTCTGCGCACCGACGAGCGCCGGGTCGAGACCCTGGCCCTGCGCGATCGCCTGCTCGGCGTCGACGTCGGCCGCTGCCTGCTCGAACTGCGAGTTGTAGAGGCGCCAATACGCGCCCTCGCGAGCGATGAGCTCGTCGTGGCTGCCCTGCTCGACGATGTCGCCGTGCTCCATCACGAGGATGAGGTCGGCGTCGCGGATCGTCGACAGGCGGTGCGCGATCACGAACGACGTGCGTCCTTCGCGGAGCGCCGCCATCGCGTGCTGCAGCAACAGCTCGGTGCGGGTGTCGACCGACGAGGTGGCCTCGTCGAGGATGAGCACCGAAGGCTGCGCCACGAACGCTCGCGCGATCGTGATGAGCTGCTTCTCACCGGCCGAGACGTTGGACGCCTCTTCGTCGAGCACCGTGTCGTATCCGTCGGGCAGCGAGTGCACGAACCGGTCGACGTAGGTGGCCCGAGCGGCGTCGAGGATCTCGTCGTCGGTCGCCGACTCGCGGCCGTAGCGGATGTTCTCGCGGATCGATCCGGCGAACAGCCACGGGTCTTGCAGCACCATGCCGGTCTTCGCGCGCATGTCGCGGCGCGTGAGCTCGGCGATGTCCTGGCCGTTGAGCAGGATGCGCCCGCCGTCGAGCTCGTAGAACCGCATGATGAGGTTCACGAGCGTCGTCTTGCCGGCGCCGGTCGGGCCGACGATCGCGACCGTCTGCCCGGGCTCGACCCGGAACGACAGGTCGCGGATCAGCGGGTGCTCGGGCGCGTACGAGAACGACACGTGGTCGAACTCGATCGTGCCGTCGCCCTCGGCGGGCTTCGGCGCGTTTGCGGCGTCGGGGTCCTGCTCGTCGGCGTCGAGCAGCTGGAACACGCGCTCGGCGGAGGCGGTGCCGGACTGCACGACCGCGGCCATGCCGCCCAGCTCCGAGAGGGGCTGGGTGAACTGCTGCGAGTACTGGATGAACGCCTGAACGTCACCGAGTCGGAGCTGGCCGCTCGCGACCATGAGGCCGCCGAGCACCGCGATGCCCACGTAGGTGAGGTTTCCAATGAACATCATGCCCGGCATGATGATGCCCGAGAGGAACTGCGCCTTGAACGAGGCCTCGTAGAGCTCCTCGTTCTCGGCCTTGAACTTCGCGTGCGAGTCCGCCTCGCGGCCGAACACCTTGACGAGCGCGTGGCCCGAGAAGGACTCCTCGACGCGGGCGTTCAGTCGGCCGACCTTGCGCCACTGGATGCCGAACGCCTTCTGCGACTTCGGGCCGATGACGCCGAAGATCACGGCCATGAGCGGCAGGGAGACGAGCGCGACGATCGCGAGCTGCCACGAGATCGAGAACATCATGATGAGCACGCCGACCACGGTGAGCACCGCGGTGATGGCACCCGAGAGCGACTGCTGCATGGTCTGCGTGATGTTGTCGATGTCGTTCGTGACGCGCGAGATGAGCTCGCCGCGCTGCACCTTGTCGAAGTAGCTGAGGGGCAGTCGGTTGAGCTTGGCCTCGACGTCTTCGCGCAGGCGCCACATGGTGCGCACCATGATCACGTTGACGACGTAGCCCTGCACCCAGGTGAGGATCGCCGAGACCACGTAGAGCAGCAGCACGACGATGAGGATCTGGCTGAGCTTGACGAAGTCGATTCCCTCGCCTGGCACGGCGCCGGCCGTCGCGACGATGTTGGCGAGGTCGTCCTGGCCGTCGGCGCGGAGGAACTCGACCGCCTGCGCGTTGGTCATGCCGGAGGGCAGCTGCCCGCCGATGACCCCCGCGAAGAGCACGTTCGTGGCCTCGCCGAGCACCTTGGGGGCGATCACGGCGAGCACGACGCCGGCCGCCCCGAGGATCGAGACGAACGTGAATGCGAGCGCGTGCGGCTTCAGCAGGCCGATGAGCCGGCGGAAGCTGGGCCCGAACTTCGAGGCCTTGCCCGGTGCGACGCTGTCCCAGTCGCCGGAGTTCAGGCGGGCCTGCTCGGCGAGCTCGAGCTCGTACTTCTCCTCTTCAGAGATCTGGGGCATGGTGGGTTCGGTGGTCATCGGGCTGCCTCCGCTCCGAGCTGGGATTCGACGATCTCGCGGTAGGTGTCGGATGTCTCGAGCAACTGCTCGTGGGTTCCGACGCCGACCATGGCGCCATCGTCGAGCACGATGATGCGGTCGGCATCGGTGATGCTCGACACGCGCTGGGCGACGACGATCTTCGTCACCTCGGGCAGCTCGCGCCAGAGCGCGTGCCGCAGGTTCGCATCGGTCGTCAGGTCGAGTGCCGAGAACGAGTCGTCGAACACGAGCACGTCGGGCTGGTGCACGATCGCGCGGGCGATCGCGAGCCGCTGGCGCTGGCCGCCCGAGACGTTGGTGCCGCCCTGGGCGATGCGGGCCTCGAGCCCGCCCTCCATCTCCTCGACGAAGTCGCGACCCTGCGCGATCTCGAGTGCGTGCCAGAGCTCCTCGTCGGTGGCCTCTTCACGGCCGTACCTGAGGTTCGACGCGACGGTGCCGGTGAAGAGGAACGGGCGCTGCGGCACGAGGCCGATGGAGTTCCAGAGCACGTCGAGGTCGGCCTGCCGCACGTCGACGCCGCCGACCGCGACGGAGCCGCCGGTGGTGTCGAACAGGCGGGGGATCAGCGACACGAGCGTGGTCTTGCCGGCGCCGGTGGAGCCGACGATGGCCACGGTCTCGCCGCGCGCGGCGGCGAAGCTGATGCCGTCGAGCACGGGGTGCTCGGCGCCCGGGTACGTGAACGAGACATCCGTCAGCTCGATGGTGCCCGGGGTGGGCAGTTCGGTGACGGGGTTCGTCGGCCGCAGGAGCGTGCTCGTGCTGTCGAGCACCTCGGCGATGCGGTCGGCCGAGACGGCGGCACGCGGGATCATGATCGTCATGAAGCTCGCCATGAGCACGCCGGTGAGGATCAGCATCACGTACTGCATGAAGGCGAACAGCGTGCCGATCTGCGCGTCGCCGGAGTCGACGGCGAAGGCGCCGAACCAGACGACGCCCACGATCGTGACGTTGAGCACGAGCATGAAGAGCGGGAACAGCAGCACGAACAGGGAGCCGACGCGGCGCCCGACGATCATGATGTCGGTGTTCGCGCCGCGGAAGCGCTCCTCTTCGATGGGCTCGCGCACGAAGGCGCGCACGACGCGCACGCCCGTGAGCTGCTCGCGCATGATGCGGTTCACGTTGTCGAGCTTGTGCTGGAAGCTGCGGAACAGCGGCACCATGCGGCTGATGATGAGGATCGCGATGACGAGCAGCACGGACACGGCGACGGCGATGATCCAGCCGAGGCCGACGTCTTGGCGCAGGGCGAAGTAGATGCCGCCGATGGCCAGGATCGGGGCGGTGACGAGCATCGTCGCGCCCATCATGGCGAGCATCTGCACCTGCTGCACGTCGTTCGTGTTGCGGGTGATGAGCGAGCCGGGGCCGAACTTCGAGACCTCGCGCTCGGAGAAGGCGCTGACCTTCTCGAACACGTCGTTGCGGATGTCGCGGCCGAGCCGCATGGCGGCCTTCGCGGCGAAGTACGTGGCGATGATCGATGCGGTGATCTGCCCGAGGGAGATCAGCAGCATGACGGCGCCGGTCGACCAGATGTACTCGGTGTCGCCCTTCGAGACGCCGTTGTCGATGATCTTGGCGTTGAGGTCGGGCAGGTTGAACGTGGCGATCGCGGAGAGGATCTGGAAGACCAGGACTCCGACGAGCAACCACACGTAGGGCTTCAGATAACGGACGAGGAGTTTTGCGAGCATGGCATCTCCGGTGCGGCGGTGAGGGCGGGTGGTCGATCGGATGCCGCGGCGCGACTCGCACCGCAGCGAATCGGCGGATGGCGCGTGCAAGGCCCACCCCCGGGCCTCGCGCAGCGTTACAGCCTCGCATGCGACCCTTGCGGAGGCAAGCCGAGCGGGAGCTTCGCCCGCCTCGTTCTCGGAGGGCGAACACCGGCCTGGATTCACCGCCCGATCAGGGCGCACTCAGTCTCGCGCGTGCCACCGACACTCGCCCGACGACCTCGTGCCGCTGGGCCTCAGCCGAGGCCGAGGTGCGCGAGCAGGGCGTCGAGCGCCGGGCGTTGGCCCTTGACCAGGCGCAGGCGCGCCTCGTCGATCGGCACCCACGCCGCGACGTCGAGTTCGGGGAACGACTGGCGCCGGCCCGACCGCGGCGGCCACTCGAGCTCGAACGTGTTGCTCTCGATGTGCGCGGCGTCGAAGTCGGCCTCGCCCGCGAACACCGCGACCGTCTTGCCCGAGGTGTACCGGAACACGCCGAGCTCGACGTACGGCACGTCGGGTGCCGGGTTGCCGAGCTCCTCGGCGAACTCCCGTTTCGCCGCGTCGATCGGCGCCTCGTCGGTGAAGGTGCCCTTCGGCAGCGACCAGGCCGCCTCGTCGCGGCCGCGCCAGAACGGCCCGCCCATGTGCCCGAGCAGCACCTCGACGTCACGGGGGTCGGATGCCGCGTCGCGCCGTCGGTGCAGCAGGATCCCCGCGCTCGTCTCGGCCATGCGCCAACGCTAGCGGCTGCCGCCGACGGCGACCCGCGAGCAGAATGGGCGTGGAGGTCGAAGATGATCAGCACCCACGAGGTCGCCAACCAGGTTCCGCCGCGCGTCGACGTCGACGAGTTCGCCGAGAACGTCCCGCTCGTCGAGGCGGTCGCCCGGTGGGGCAGGTCGACCGCGGGCCCCGGACCCGCAGGCTGCGAAGACCCCGACGGTCCGGCGGCCGGCGGTCACGCGGCGTCCGACCCGCACGCGATCGGACGTCTCGTCGGCTCGGCCGCCTTCCAGCGCGACGCCGAGCGCGCGAACACGCATGCGCCCGTGCTGCACACGCACGATCGCTGGGGCCGACGCGTCGACGAGGTCGAGTACGACGACGCCTACCACCGGATCATCGCGCAGGCGGTGGCGGTGGGCGCGCACACGTCGGCAGCCGCCGATCCGGGGCCGGGGGCGAACGTCGATCGCGCCGCGGCGTTCCTCCTCTTCGCGCAGGTCGAGCCGGGTCACGCCTGCCCGGTGTCGATGACGCACGCCGCCGTGCCCGTGCTCGAGCACGCGGCATCCGCCCTGCGAGACGAATGGATGCCGCGGCTGCTGAGTCGCGACTACGAGCCCGACCTGGTGCCGGGCAAGCCGGGCGCGCTCATGGGCATGGCGATGACCGAGAAGCAGGGCGGCTCCGACGTGCGCGCGAACACGACGCGGGCCGAGCGCCGTGGCGCGGGCGACGGCAGATGGGGCGCCGAGTACGGCCTCACCGGCCACAAGTGGTTCTGCAGCGCCCCGATGAGCGACGCGTTCCTCGTGCTGGCGCAGGCGCCGAGCGGGCTCAGTTGCTTCTTCGTGCCGCGCGTGCTGCCGGGCGGGGAGCGCAACGTGTTCCGCATCCAGCGCCTCAAGGACAAGCTCGGCAACCGGGCGAACGCGTCGAGCGAGATCGAGCTCGACGGCACGAGCGGGTGGCTCGTCGGCGAAGAGGGGCGCGGCGTCGCGACGATCGTGCAGATGGTCACGCGGACCCGCCTCGACTGCGTGATCGGCACGGCGGCGGGAATGCGGCAGTCGGTCGCCGAGGCGACGTGGCATGTGCGGCACCGCTGCGCGTTCGGGTCACTGCTCGTCGACCAGCCCGCTATGCGGGCCGTCGTCGCCGACCTCGCGCTCGAGTCGGAGGCCGCGACGCTCACGGCGATGCGGCTGGCCCGCGCCTACGACGACGATGCAGAGGCCGCCGAGCAGGCCTTCCGGCGCCTCGCGACCGCCGTGGCGAAGTACCAGGTCTGCAAGCGCGGTGCTGGACACGCGGCCGAGGCGCTCGAGTGCCTCGGCGGCAACGGGTACACCGAGGCGTTCCCGCTCGCGCGCCGCTACCGCGAGCAGCCGCTCCTCGCGATCTGGGAGGGCTCTGGCAACGTCATCGCGCTCGACGTGCTGCGCGTGCTGGCCCGTGAGCCCGATGCGTTCGAGGCGTTCTTCGCCGAGGTCGGGGCCGCCACGGGTGCGAACCGGGTGTTCGACGACGCGCTCGCCGAGACGGTGGCGCTCGTGCGAGAGGTCGCGACGATGAGCCCGGATGCCGCGGCATCCGTCGCCCGCGAGCTCACCGAGCGGCTGGCCCTCGTGCTGCAGGGGTCGCTCATGCTGCGGTACGCGCCGCCGCCGGTCGCGGAGGCGTTCGTGCGCTCGCGACTCGGCCGCGAGGGCGGTGCGCAGTACGGGGCGCTGCCGCGCGGGGTCGACGTCGGGGCGATCCTCGCGCGAGCCTGATGGCTCCGGTGCGACGGCGGCGCGTTCGGCCCGTTCGGCCCGTCAGCGCCAGACGAACGGCGGATGCTGCGCCGGCACGTCACCGGCCGCGATGAGCCGGGCGAGCCGCACCGCCCCGTCGAGCGGCGTGCCGAGCGGCGCGTGCAGGTCGGCTCCGGGCGCGAGGCGCGCGAACTCCGCCTCGAAGGCGTCGCGGTAGGCGCCGGCCGCCCCGAACATGCCGCCGGTCCACGACGCGCGCCGCGGCAGCTCGGGGTCGAGGGCGGCGACGAGCGTGGAGGCCACCTCGGTTCCGGCGGTGCGCATGATGGCGGATGCCGCGGCGTCGCCGTCGGCGGCCAGCGCGGCGACCTCGCGCGCGAGCCCGGCGATGACGCCCGCGCGGTCGGCCCGGGTGAGCAGTTCGCCCGGCCAGGTCGGCGCCGGCCCGAACCGGGATTCGGCCGCGGAGAGCAGCGCCGCGGCATCCGTCGTCACGCCGTCGTGGGTGCGGATCGCCGCCTTCAGCGCCTCGATGCCGACCCAGACGCCCGAGCCCCGGTCGTCCCAGAGGTGGCCCCAGCCGCCGACGCGTCGCCAGACGGCGTCGAGGTCGGTGCCGAGGGCGATGGCCCCCGTGCCGACGGCGACGACGGCCCCGGCCTGGCCGCCCAACGCGCCGAGGTGGGCCGTGAGGGCGTCGACGGCGAGGGCGACCGGCACGGGCGCGTCGGGTGCGGCCCGGAACCGCCCGATCGCGGCATCCGGAGCCGACACGAGCGAGGCGAGGCCCGTGGCGCCGACGCCGATGGCCGTGATCGCGACATCCGGCCACTCGCGGGTCGTCGCCTCGACGAGCGCTGCGGCCACGTCGAGCACGGTGGAGCCGGCGGATGCCACGGCGACGCGCCCGCCCTCGAGCAGGCGTCGGTCATTGCCGAACGGGGCGTCGAGCGGTTCGAGGGCGGCCCGCGACCCGGTGCCGCCGACGTCGATGCCGAGCACCCATCGACCTCGTGCGCGCTCGGCTGCGCGGTCTCCGCTCGCGGCGCTGGTCACGAGCCGAGCCTACGGCCGTCTCTACGGCCGTCGCCACGGCCGCCGCCTCCGTGACGGGCGGGTTTCGAGTCGGTCACGACTTTGGAAAGAACTTGCAAACAATGCATCGTTCACGAATACTACTTCCAGAGTCACGTTCCGGGTCGCCCACGGCACCCGCACGACGTCCACGACAGATCCATCAATGAGGAGGCATCTATGAAGAAGCGACTGCTGCCCGTCGCCGTGCTCGCCACGGCCGTGTTCGGGCTCACCGCCTGTGCGGGCGGGTCGAACGACGGCAACGGGTCGGATGCCGAGGGCCAGACGCTCGACGTCTGGATCATGGAGGGCACCAACCCCGACTCCGAGGCGTTCTTCGACGAGGTGGGCGACGCGTTCACCGAGGAGACCGGCGCGGAGCTCAACGTCGAGTTCGTGCAGTGGGCCGACGCCCACGACCGCTTCGTCACCTCGATCGCCGGCGGCACCACCCCCGACGTCGCCGAGACCGGTACCACCTGGACCGCCGAGTTCGCCGACGCCGGCGCGCTCGAGCCGATCGGCGACTTCGTCGCCGACGAGAACCTGGGCGACGACCTCGTCGAGGGCCTCGTCGAGGCGGGCACCTACGACGACGAGCTCTACGGCATGCCCTGGTACGCCGGTGTGCGCTCGCTCGTCTACCGCTCCGACATCTTCGACGAGCTCGGCCTCGAGGCCCCGAAGAGCTGGGACGACATCGTCGCCGCGGGCGACGCCATCAAGGCCGCCCACCCCGAGATGCTCGCGTTCGCGGTGCCCGGTGACGCCGAGTTCGGCGTGTACCCGTGGGTCTGGGGTGCCGGGGGAGAGATCTCCGAGAAGAACGGCGACGCCTGGGAGTCCGGCATGGCCAGCCCCGAGTCGCAGGAGGGCATCGGCTTCTACACCGGCCTCGCGACCGAGCACGGCTTCTCGTCGGCCGGCGCGACCACCTGGAAGGAGACCGACGTCCTCGACAACTTCGCCCAGGGCAACGTCGCCATGGCCCTCATGGGCTCGTGGACGCCGTCGGCGATCATCGAGAAGAACGCCGAACTCGAGGGCAAGTTCGCCGCGACGCCGATCCCCGGCAAGGACGGCGGCATCGCCCCGTCGGTGCTCGGCGGCTCGCACCTGTCGATGTTCAGCACCGCCGAGAACACCGACCTCGCCTGGTCGTTCATCAAGATGATGACCACGGGCGAGTTCGCCGAGCAGTGGGGCGAGCAGTCGGGCTACTTCCCGGGCCAGCAGTCGCTGCTGACCGAGACGATGGCCTCCGACGACCCGCTCGTCGCGCCCTTCGCCACGCAGCTCGTCGAGGGCGGCGGCACGGTGCCCGTGACGCCGACGTTCGGCGCGGTGCAGGCCAAGAAGACGACGAACACCGCCATCCAGGCGATCCTCTCCGGGCAGAAGACGGTCGAACAGGCCACCTCCGACGCTGCCAAGGAGATGGACGAGATCATGAACGGCAACTGACCAGGTGTCGACCACGATCCAGGCTCCGACGCCCGCGCCGGGGGGCACGACCCCCCGGCCGGGCGGCGGCCCAGTGCACCGCAACCGGCTGATCGCCTCCTCACGGCCGTGGCTGCTGCTCGCGCCCGCGCTCGCCGTGCTGGCCGTGCTGCTGCTCTGGCCGCTCATCCGGGTGTTCCTCTTGTCCCTGCAGGACTACGGCCTGCGCGAGATCGTCTCGGGCGAACCGAACTGGATCGGCCTCGCCAACTACGGCGAGATCCTCGCCGACCCGACGCTCTGGAGCGTCGTGCTCCCGAACACCGTCGGCTTCGCCGTGTTCGCCGTCGCCGGCACGGTCGCGCTCGGCACCGGCGTCGCCGTGCTGATGGCGTCGCTCGGCGGGTTCTGGCGCACCGTCGTCGGCAGCGCGATCATGATCGCCTGGGCCATGCCCGCGGTCACCGGCACCTACGTCTGGGTGTGGATCTTCGACGCCGACCGTGGCATCTTCAACCAGACCCTCCAGGCCCTCGGGCTGCAGGACGAGCCCGTCAACTGGTTCACGAACCGCTACAGCTTCTATGCGATCGTGCTGCTGAACGTGATCCACCACGGCTTCCCGTTCGTCGCCATCACGATCCTCGCGGGGCTCCTCGGCGTGCCGAAGGAGATGCTCGAGGCCGCCGAGATGGACGGCGCCGGTCCGTGGCGCCGCTTCTTCCAGGTGATCGTGCCGAACCTCCGCCAGGTCTTCAGCGTCGTCATCATCCTGTCGACCATCTGGGACTTCAAGGTGTTCGCGCAGGTCTACCTGATGCCGGGCGGCGCGGGCACCAATCGCGAGGCGCTGAACCTCGGCGTCTGGTCGTACGTCGAGTCGTTCGGGCAGAACCGGTACGGGTTCGGTTCGGCCATCGCGGTGCTCCTCACGGTGCTGCTGCTCATCATCACCGTCATCTACGTGCGCACGATGCTGAAGGAGGACGAGCTGTGAGCACCTTCACGCCCGCCCCGACCACCACGCCCGCGGCATCCGGAGCCCTTCCTCCCGAGACACCGGGGTCCGACCGGCGCATCCCCGCATCGCGTCGCTCGGGCCGCAAGACCCGCGCGGCGGCCGGCAAGGCCGTGCTCGTCGTGCTGCTCCTCGTCTTCACGCTGTTCCCCGCGTTCTGGATGCTCTCGAGCGCGTTCGACGCGAAGGCCGGCGCCGGCGGGCAGACCCTGCTGCCGCGCGAGTGGTCGCTCGCGAACTTCGAGTACGTGCTCACCGACGGCGGGTTCGACGTGTACCTGCGCAACTCGGCGATCGTGGCCGTGGTCACGGTGCTCGCGAGTGCGATCCTCGCCCTGCTCGCCTCGGTCGCCGTCGCGCGCTTCCGCTTCAAGTTCCGCACGTCGATGCTGCTCATGATCCTCGTGGTGCAGATGGTGCCGCTCGAGGCGCTCGTCATCCCGCTGTTCGTGCAGGTGCGCGACCTGCAGCTGCTGAACACGCTGCTCGGCCTCATGGTCGTCTACGTCGCGCTCTCGCTGCCGTTCGGCATCTGGATGCTGCGCGGCTTCGTCGCCGCCGTTCCGGTCGAGCTCGAGGAGGCCGCCTACCTCGACGGCGCGAGCTGGGGCCGCATGTTCCGCTCGGTGCTGCTGCCGCTCGTGATGCCCGGTCTCGTCGCGACCTCGGTCTTCTCGTTCATCACGGCGTGGAACGAGTTCATCTTCGCCATGACCCTGCTGGGCGGCGCGTCCGAGAACTACACGGTGGCCATCGGCCTCAAGCAGTTCTTCGGCGAGCACACCAACGAGTGGGGCTACATCATGGCCGCGTCCACGATCATCACCGTCCCGGTCATGGTCTTCTTCGTCATCGTCCAACGTCGCCTGTCGAGCGGCCTGGTTGCCGGCGCGGTCAAGGGGTGACCGCCGTGGACGATCCCACCATCAGGGGACTGGTGGGCGGGGTGCTCTGGCCGGGGTTCCTCGGCCGAGGCATCCCGGATCTGTTCCGCCGCGAGCTCGACGAGGGCGGCCTCGCCGGCCTCGTGCTGTTCGCCCACAACCTGGGCGACGAGGGCGAGCGGATGTCACTGGCCGCCGACCTGCGCGACCGCGACCGCCCGCTCGTGGTGGGCATCGACGAGGAGGGCGGCAACGTCACCCGCGCCGAGTCGGCCACCGGGTCGACCCTGCCCGGGGCCGCGCAGCTCGGATTCGTCGACGACCTCGCGATCACCGAGGCGGTCGGCGCCGAGCTCGCCCGCCGCGCGCTCGCCGTCGGTGCCAACGTCGTGCTCGCGCCCGTGGCCGACGTGAACACCGATCCGCGCAATCCGGTGATCGGGGTGCGCTCGTTCGGCGACCGGCCCGAGCTCGTCGCCGCCCACGCGATCGCCCAGGCCCGCGGCATCCGCCTCGCCGGAGCCGCCGCCGCGGCCAAGCACTTCCCGGGCCACGGCGACACCCACCTCGACTCGCACCTCGCGATGCCGACCCTCGAGATCGACCTCGACGAGCTCGAGCGCACGCACCTGCCGCCGTTCCAGGCGCTCGTCGACGCGGGCGTCCTCGCGATCATGACCGCGCACGTCGTCGTGCCGGCGTGGGGCGATTCGCCGTCGACGCTGAACCCGCTCGCGCTCGGGCGCCTGCGGGCCATGGGCTTCGAGGGCGTCATCGTCACCGACGCGCTCGACATGGCCGCGGTGCGCGAGTCCGTCGGGGCCGGCCCCGGCGCCGTGCAGGCCCTGCTCGCCGGTGCCGACCTGCTCTGCATCAGCAACCCCACGAACCTCGGGGCGGCCGCGGCGCCCGACCAGGACGCGCGCGACTTCCTCGAGGTGCAGCGGGCGATCCTGGCCGCCGTCGACGACGGCACGCTGCCGGTCGTCGTGCTCGAGCGCGCAGCGGCGCGGGTGCGTGCGCTTGCGGCGTCGCTCGCGGCGGCCGGGGCCGGCGGCGCCGGCGAGCCCGGGGCTGCCGCGGTCGGGGCGCCCGTCGGGGCTCGTGGCGCGGGGGTTCGCGCCTCGGGCCCCGGCGGCACGCCCGGCCCTCTGGGCGGCTTCGAGCCGGCCGAGGGCTTCGAGCCTGCCGACGCCGCGGCCGTCGCGCGTGCGGCGATCACGATCGACGGCGGCTTCCCGCCCATGCCCGCTCCGCGCACGGTGCTCGACATCCGCGGCCGGTCGACGTTCGCCGTCGCGAGCGACCGCGACTTCGTCGAGTCCGCGCTCGCCGCCGGCGGCCCGGTGCTGCGCGGCGATGCCGCCGTGCCCGGCTCCGGCCCGCTCGTCGTGCTCGCCGACCGCGTGGGCGCCGACGGCCCCCAGCGCGACCGCATCGCGAACGTCGCGAGGCTCCGGCCCGACGCCGTGGTCGTCGACGCGGGCGTGCCGGGCGGGCCGCTCCCGCTCGCCGCGGTGCGCACCCGTGCCGCGAGCCGCCTCGCCGCGGAGGCCGCCGCCATCGTGCTCGCCGAGGGCAACGAGGCCGCCGCAGGGTCGGAGGTCTCCGCGTGATCGTGCTCTCGCTGCAGTCCGGCACCTCGGTCGACGGCATCGACGTCGCCGTCGTCGAGATCGTCGTCGAGACGGGTACGAGATCGGAACCCGGCTCCGCTTCACCCTTCGATCCGTCGATCTTCGCCCTTGCGACCGGCGTCGAGGGCGAAGATCGACGGATCGAGTCCGGGTCCGAGTTCGGGGCCGAGGCCGAGGCCGAGGCCGGGGTCGCGGTCGCCTCCGCCCCCGTCGACCTCGTGCTGACGCCGATCCACGCCGCGACGCACGACTTCGACCCGGCGCTCCGCGAACGCGTGCTCGCCGTCTCCGCCGGCGAGGCGACGACCGTCGGCGAGCTCACCGAGCTCACCACCCTGCTCGGGCAGGCCTTCGCCGAGGCGGCCGCCCGCGGCATCCGCGATTCGGGCACGACGCCCGACCTGATCGCCTCGCACGGGCAGACCGTCTTCCACTGGACCGAGCGCGGACACGCCCGCGGAACCCTGCAGCTCGGTGAGCCCGCCTGGATCGCCGAGCTCACGGGCGTGCCCGTGCTCTCCGATCTGCGCGCGGCCGACATCGCGGCCGGTGGCGAGGGCGCCCCGCTCATGGCGTTCTTCGATCGCGCCTGGCTCGCCGGTGAGGCGACCGCCGCAGATCGGGTGATCGCGACCGTCAACCTCGGCGGCATCGCGAACGTGCAGCTCGTGCATCCCGGTGGCGACGTGCTCGCGTTCGACAGCGGTCCGGGCAACGGGCTCATCGACGCCGTCGTGGCCCGGCACTCCGGCGGCGCCGAGGCGTTCGACCGCGACGGCGCCCTCGCGGCGGCCGGGCGGGTGCGCGAGCCGCTGCTCGACGCGCTGCTGCGGCATCCGTACCTCGCCGCGGTGCCGCCCAAGTCGACGGGCCGCGAGACGTTCGACCTCGGGGTCGTCGACGACGCACTCACGACATCGGGTGTCGGCTCCATCTCCCCAGAGGACCTCGTCGCCACGCTCACCGAGTTCACGGCCCGCACGGTCGTCGAGGCGATCCCGGATGCCGCGGCCACCCTGATCTGCTCCGGCGGCGGCGCGCGCAACCCGGTGCTGCTCGAACGCCTGCGCGTGCTCGCGGCCGAGCGCGGCATCCGGGTGGTCTCGAGCGCCGAGCGCGGCATCGACCCGGCCTTCAAGGAGTCGCTGATGTTCGCCCTGCTGGGGTACTTCAGCCGGCACGGCGTGCCTGTCGCCCTCTCGACGGTCGCCGCGCGCGTGGCCGGGCGCATCACCCCCGGCCGCGGACCGCTCGACCCGCCCGCGCCGCTCGTGGGCGTGGCATCCGTCACCATCTCGGGCGACGCCGCCCGAACCACCGCGGGCATCACCGCGCCGGCCACCGCACGCACCATCGCCAGCACTGAAACCGGGGGAGCACCATGACCTGGTCCGCACCGAAGCCCACCGCCGAGCACGTCGAACTGCGCGACCTGCTCGCCGACCTCTCGACCGAGGGCGTCAACGACGCGCACGCCGAGTTCGACCTCATGCCGGCCGAGGCGCAGGTCGCCGCGATGCTCGACGAGAGCACCGCCGCGGTCGCCGCCGTCGCCGAGGTGATGCCGCAGATCGCGGTCGCGATCGACGCGATCGTCGCACGGCTCCGCACCGGTGGACGGCTCGTCTACCTCGGCGCCGGCACCGCCGGTCGCATGGGGGTGCTCGACGCGAGCGAGATCCCGCCGACGTTCGGCACCGACCCCGCGCTCGTCGTCGGCGTCATCGCCGGCGGCGACACCGCCCTGCGCTCGGCGGTCGAGAACGCCGAGGACGACGCCGGGCGCGGTGCCGCCGACCTCGCCGCGATCGGGCTCACCGCGGCCGACGCGCTCGTGGGCATCTCGGCCTCGGGCCGCACGCCCTACGTGGTGGGCGCCATCGAGTACGCGCGGGAACTCGGCGCCTTCACCGTCGGCCTCGCATGCAACCGCGACTCCGCGATCGGCCGGGCCGCCGACCTGGCCATCGAGACGGTGGTCGGGCCCGAGATCGTCGCCGGATCCACCAGGCTCAAGGGCGGCACCGCGCAGAAGCTCGTGCTGAACGCGATCTCGACCATCGCGATGGTGCGGCTCGGCAAGGTGCACGGCAACCTCATGGTCGACGTGCAGGCCACCAACGCGAAGCTGCGCGCCCGCGCCGAGCGCATCGTCATGCAGGCGACCGGGGCGGATGCCGCCGCGGCCTCCGCTGCCCTCGAATCGGCCGGCGGCAGCGTGAAGGGCGCGATCCTCGTGACCCTCACCGGGGTCGACGCCGAAGTCGCGCTCGCGCGCCTCGCCGCCGAGCACGGCGTGCTGCGGGATGCTATCTCCAGCGTGAACCGCGGTGCCGCACCGGGCGAGCCGGCGGCGCGATGAGAAGGGTCCCCATCTGATGTCGGCGAACGTGCTCTCCGAGGTTCGGCAGGCCCTGCCGCGCCTCAGCTCGGCCGAGGCCCGCGTCGCCGACGCGATCATCGCCGACCCCGGCATCGTCGTCGACCTGACCATCACCGAGCTCGCGACGGTCTGCAAGACCTCGCTCTCGACGGTCGCGCGCTTCTGCCAGACCCTCGGCTACAGCGGCTACCGCGAGTTCCGCATGGAGGTCGCCGGCGCGCTGAGCCGCGAGGCCGCCGAGCGCGACCGCTTCGGCCTCGCCGACTCGGACATCGGCGCCGACGACTCGGCCGACGACGTGGTGGCCAAGATCGCGTTCCACGAGGTGCTCGCGATCGAGCAGACGGTCAAGGGGCTCGACACCGTCGTCCTCGACGGCGTGGTCGACGCCATCATCGGTGCGGGCCACGTCGACCTCTACGGCTTCGGCGCGAGCGGCCTCACCGCGCAGGACCTGCAGCAGAAGCTCGGGCGCATCGGCATCTCGGCGGCGTGTTCGGTCGACGTGCACCTCGCCCTCGTCAGCGCCGCCCTGCGCAAGCCGACGGATGTCGCGATCGGCATCTCGCACTCCGGCCTCACGGCCGAGACCAACCACACGCTCGAGGTCGCCCGCGACGCCGGCGCGACGACCGTGGCGATCACGAACTCGCCGGATTCGCCGCTCGCCGAGCTCGCCGACTTCGTGCTCACCACCCGGGCCCGCGAATCGTCGTACCGCATGGGCGCGATGTCGAGCCGCATCGCGCAACTCGCGCTCGTCGACTTCCTGTTCGTGCGCGTGGCGCAGCGCCGTGACGACGTCGCGGTGCCGCTGCGGCGCACGCGCGAGGTCACCGCCAGCCACCGCATCCCGTCGCGGCGCCGCACCGCGGGCTGAGGCCGGCAGGGCCGGGTCGCGCCCGGCTCGGGCCAGGCTCGCGCCGTGCGAGTGCCCGGCACTGGCGTGTGCATCGGGCGATGTCGGATGCCGCGCGTACCGTGTCAGCCATGACGAAGCAGATGCAGCAGACCCTGGTGCCCGAGGCGGCGCACGAGCTCTGCCCGCGCTGCGGCTCGGACGCCGCGCGCGTGGCCGACGCGTTCACCCTGAGCGACGGCGACCTCCTGTTCGACTGCCGCGACTGCGGCTTCGAATGGGGCGAGCTGCTGCGCGACCTCATGTCCTGAGCCGCGACGGCGCGGTCGCGATCAGAGGTCGAGCACGGTCAGCGCGACGCCGACGTCACCGCCCTCCTGCAGCCCCTCGGCCACCCGCACCGCCTTCTTGACCGGCAGCACGTAGCATCCGACCGACGAGTCCGGAAAGATCGACGTCGTCCAGGTCGAGCCCCCGACGCTCGCACGCACGCGAACCGATCCGAACCCGCGCGGCGGGCGCGGGATCTCGCGGATGTCGGCCGAGGCCTCATCGGGAACCGTGACGAAGTACCACTCGGCTCGGGCCGTCCATTCCCAGAGCGGGGCCGTGAACTCGAATCTCATGGGCGCAGCCTACGACGCCGACTCGGCCGTCGCGGCGGGCGCCGATTCGGCAGCGGGTCGCGCCGTCTCGGCTCTCCGCAGTCTGCGTGCCCGGGCATCCCCGAGGATGAAGCTGACGACGACGGCGATCATCAGCGCACCGAGCGCGAACTGCGGGCGACGGGTGCGCCATCACGAGTCTGTCAGAAGGCGCGGACCTGGCCGAGGCTCGCGGCGAGGTTCGCCAAGCCGATCATCGTGGCGATGCCCAGCAGCACGCCGAGGCCTGCGACCGTGCCCGAGACGATCCACGCGAGGCGACGGTGCGTCTCGTATCCGGCGAGCGGGAGGCCGTCGCGGTCGCGCTGGGCGCCCGCCAGCACGAGCACGAGGTCGACGAGCGTCCAGACGCCGAGACCGCCGGCCGTGAGGAGCTTCGCCACAGCGGTGCCCGGCTTGCCGAGGGCGAAGCGGTCGACGCCGAGCGACCCGAGCAGCAGGGCGAACAGCCAGATCATCACGAACGATCGGCCTGCCGCAGGTGCGGGAACGCGCCCATCGGCCTTCGACCTGGTGCCGGATGCCGCGACGAACCCCGTGGGCGGCAGCGGCACCGTCGTCTCCTCGTTCGGCACGGACGGCATCCCGGAGAACGGCTCAGGAGACGCAGGAGCGGCCGGTCTCACCGGCATCGCCGGTGCCGGCGAGGTCGCGAACGACGGGGCCGCCGCGAAGGTCGGAGGCGCCATCGCGATCGGGGCCGCGCTCGCCGCGACCGGGGTCATCGAGGGCCGAGCGGCCGAGCGCGCGCTCGTCATCTCGCTGATCGAGAAGTCGTCGACGAGCGTGTCGAGGGGAACGGACGTGATGCTGCCCGCATGCGGAGCCGGTGAGGCAGGCGGGGCGCCGAGGGCATCGCGGGCCGGGGTGTTCCGGGCCGCGGCATCACGGTTCGCGCCGCCCCGGAGGCCGGTGCCGCGCATCGCCGTGACGCCCATCGAGACCGACTCCGAGGCGGCCGAGGCGGCGAGCTCGGCCGGCTCGGCGTCGGGGCGCGCCGTGGTGTGCGGCGTCCACGAGGCGCCGTCCCAGTACCGGAGTGCCGCGGCATCCTGCTCGTCGTCGTACCACCCGGCGGCTCGTCGTGCCTCAGTCATGCGCCACCCCCGGATCGGGAGCCGCATCGGACCCGCGCTCCGAGGCGCTGCGGCGCTGGGCGCGGATCGCACGCACGGCGAGCTGCACCGCCGCGATCACGACGAACGCCGCGAAGAGCCGGGCCGACCACTCGGGTGAGAGCACGAAGGCGATCGCGACGCCGGCGAACGAGGCGAGGGTCGCGGCGATGCCGACGACGAGGGCCTCGCGCAGGTCGACGAGCTTCGCCCTGCTGTTCGAGACCGTGCCGCTGATGGCCGTCGGGATCATGACCGCCAGCGAGGTGCCCTTGGCCATCAGGTCGCCCATGCCGAAGAACGCGATGAAGGCCGGCACCATGATCGCGCCGCCGCCGATGCCGAACAGGCCGGCGGCGATGCCCACGGCGATGCCGAGCGCGAAGAGGGCGAGATCGGGCAGCAGGTCGAAGCCGACGTGGCCGCCGCCGCGCTCGGGCACGACGAGCAGCATGCGCACGGCGACCCCGACGAGCAGGGCGATGAACAGCCACCGAAGCCACACGATGGGCAGCCGGCGCAGCAGCCAGGCGCCGAACCAGGAGCCGATGATGCCGCCGAGCGCGACGAAGAGGGCGGCGACGAGGTCGACCTGCCCGTTCGCGAGGTAGGTGATCGACCCGGCGATCGAGGCCGGTACGATCGCGGCGAGCGAGGTCGCGGTGGCCCGTCGCTGGTCCATGCCGGCGGCCACGATGAGCAGCGGCACCATGAGGATGCCGCCGCCGACGCCGAACGCGCCCGAGAGGAGTCCGCCCGCTGCGCCGACGAGGGCGAGCGCACCGTACCGAGGCGCGGTCGCAGGCGCGTCGAGCGGGGGCTGGGTGGGCACCAGCCCACTGTAGTCGGCGGGTCAGGCCGCTCGGTCGCCCGAGCCGACGAGCTCGTCGAACGGCATCTTCGTCGTGGCCGTCGAGGTCGACGTCGACCGAGCGGATGCCGCGGCGGCGGGCGCGGTCGCGGCATCCGATCCGATGGTGGGAGCCTGCTCGATCGCCGGGCCGGATGCGACCGCCGCCGCGCGCCGGACCCCGCGTGCGGCCATCACGAGAACCACCCCGATGCTCGCGCCGAGGGTGTTCATCACGAGGTCGCGCGGATCGGAGACGCGGTCGGGGAGCAGGAGCTGCACGAGCTCGATGAACGTCGTGAGCGCGAACCCGGCGGCAAAGGCCAGCGGCCACCGGCGACGGTGGATGAGCAACGCGGCGAGCACGCCGACCGGAACGAACATGGCCACGTTGAACGCCATCTCGCTGAAGTACCCGGTCGACCAGGTGACGTCGGAGGTCCACGCCGCCGGATTCAGCACGCCGCCGTCGACCTCGTGCCCGGACGTGCTCCAGGGGGCGGGGCCGATGGTCAGCCAGAGCACGCCCAGCGTCAGCGCAAGGGCGGCGAATCGCAGGGGGCGGCGGTTCATCCCATGATTCTCCACCCGACCGCGGGCTTCCGCGCGCCATCCGGAGCATGTTCACAGAACCGGGCGGGCAGGTTCACAGAACCGCGCGGATTACCCCGTATATCACGAAGTGATATACGGCTCTGTACTCTCGGGCAGAACCCGGTAGGCTGAACCCACGATTCCTCCATCAAGCGGGCGCTCGCCCGTGATTTGAACTGATTGCCCGGAGGCGGTTTTCCGCGTGGCATGACCCGATTAGAGAGAACGGATGCCGTAGCGCATTCGCCCCTCGACCCAACTTCGACGGCACCGAGTCGTCGAAGTCGCGATCGACAGTCGATCGCATCGGGTCCGCACGTGCGGCCCGCAAGACAGAAGGACAGCAGTATGGCAACCGGAACCGTCAAGTGGTTCAACGCCGAAAAGGGCTTCGGCTTCATCGCTCCGGACGACGGCTCGGCCGACGTCTTCGCGCACTTCAGCGCCATCACGGGCAACGGCTACCGTTCGCTCGATGAGGGCCAGAAGGTCGAGTTCGAGGTCGCTCAGGGCCCCAAGGGCCTGCAGGCGGAGAACATCCGCGGACTCTGATCCGCGACGTTCGCATCACCGAACGCCGTCGCCCCACGCACGTGGGACGGCGGCGTTCGTCGTTTCGGCGGGGCATCGTCCCCGCCGTGAGCCGGCCGCGGTGGTCGGGCGCGCCGGTCGGCCGGCGAGCGGGTCTGGCGGTGCCGGTCGGGTCAGCGCCCGGCTGCGGCATCCGCTTCGACGTGGTCGCGCCACGAGTGCGCGGGCTCGAACCCGAGCAGGCGGCGGGCCTTGTCGATCGAGAGCAGGGTGTCGTTCGTGCCGAGGTCGCCGCGCACCTCGACGCCAGGGAACACCTCGGCCACGAGCTCGGCGTTCGGTCGCGACATCACGGTGTCGGCGGCCGCGATGACGAACCGGTCGAAGCCGGGTGCGCCGACCGCCAGCGCTCGGCTCACGGCCTGGGCGCCGTCGCGCGCGTCGATGTAGCCCCAGAGATTCCACTTGCGCAGCATCGGGTCGGCGTCGAACGCCGGGAAGGCGGCGTAGTCGTCGGGGTCCATGACGTTCGAGAAGCGCAGCGCCGTGATCGAGAGTTCGGGGTTCCACCGCACGAGCTCGATCGCCATCGTCTCCTCGAGGTGCTTCACGAGCGAGTAGGTCGACTCGGGTCGAGCGGGGTACTCCTCGTCGACGGGGATGTAGGGCGGCGGCACGTCGAACGGCAGGCCGAGCACGGTCTCGCTCGAGGCCATCACGATGCGCGTGATGCCGAGTCGCCTGGCCGCCTGCAGCACGTTGAACGTCGCGAGCATGTTGTTGCGGAACGTCGCGACATCACTCGCCAGGCCCGGGGCCGGGATCGCCGCGAGGTGCACGATGGCGTCGGCGCCGTCGTGCTGGTCATCGACCCCGGCGATGGCGTCGATCACCTGCCCGAAGTCGGTGAGGTCGACCCGCACGAGCGTGCCGCGCTCGCCGTGCTGATCGAGGTTGACGACCTCGTGGCCCTCGTCGCGGAGGGTCGAGACGACCGTACGACCGAGCTTTCCGGATCCCCCGGTGGCGATGATGCGCATCAGCCCAGTCTTGCAGTCGGCCGGTCGCGCCGCACCGATTCGCACGGATCGATCGGGGTCCGGCCACGCGCGAGCTCGGCGTGCGGGGCGAAGTGTGCGCGGATAGATGCCGCGGGAGGCATATAATGCGCGTCTTTTCCCAGCGCTTTCACATGCTCAGCCCATAGCGTTCGAGCATCTTCAACGGGTGTTCGCCCGTGCATCCCCGGCTGGGAAGTCGACGACGACTGGGACCCCTGCCATCTCTCACACCGAATCCCTCGGTGCGATTCGGGCTACGAAGCCCCGCACCGGCTCCGCGGATGTCACGCGCAGTTTCACCGCCCTCTCCCGTGTCGTCCGCGAGTCCGGCCTCCTGGCCCGCACCCGCTGGTTCTACGCGGCACTCGTCACCACGCTCGCGCTGGCACTCGGCGGCGTCATCACGGGGTTCATCCTGCTCGGCGACTCATGGTTCCAGCTGCTCATGGCCGGCGCGCTCGGCCTGATCCTCACGCAGTTCGCGTTCCTCGCCCATGAGGCGTCGCACCGCCAGGTGCTCGAGTC
Source organism: Agromyces sp. Leaf222 (assembly GCF_001421565.1). Taxonomy (NCBI): domain Bacteria; kingdom Bacillati; phylum Actinomycetota; class Actinomycetes; order Micrococcales; family Microbacteriaceae; genus Agromyces; species Agromyces sp. Leaf222. The sequence continues at coordinate 377,384 of NZ_LMKQ01000002.1, forward strand.
GGGTCCGGCCAACGACCGGGTCGGCCGCATCCTCGCCGCCGGCGTCGTCGGCATCAGCTACTCGTGGTGGATGACGAAGCACACGCGTCACCACGCCAACCCGAACAAGATCGGCAAGGATCCCGACATCGAGTGGGACACCATCTCGTTCACCGAGGCCGATGCCGCCAAGCAGAAGGGCCTGCTCGCCGCGATCACGCGCAAGCAGGGCTACCTGTTCTTCCCGCTCCTCACGCTCGAGGGCATCAACCTGCACATGCGCTCGATCGCCACGCTGACCGAGCGCCGCCCGGTCAAGGGCCGCTGGATCGAGCTCAGCCTCATCGCCGTGCACTTCATCGTCTACTTCGGCGCGCTCTTCTGGGTGCTGCCGCTCGGCATGGCGTTCGCCTTCATCGGCGTGCAGATGGCCGTGTTCGGCGTCTACATGGGCGCATCGTTCGCGCCCAACCACAAGGGCATGGCCCTGATCCCGGCCGACTCGAAGCTCGACTTCTTCTCGAAGCAGGTGCTCACCTCGCGCAACATCTCGGGCGGGCTGTGGGCGAGCACGCTCCTCGGCGGCCTGAACTACCAGGTCGAGCACCACCTCTTCCCGAACATGCCGCGTCCGCACCTGGCGAAAGCCCGTGAGATCGTCCGTGAGCACTGCGCGACGCTCGGCGTTCCGTACACTGAGACCACACTGGTACAGTCGTATGGCATCGTCATTCGGTACCTGAACGAGGTCGGGCTTTCGGCCCGAGACCCGTTCGACTGTCCGATGGTCAATCAGTTCCGAAGGAGCTGACCACACGAACCGGGGAACCGATTCGATCCAGAACTTCCGGTGGCGGACATCGCAACCGGAACCCGTACGGCTCAGGCCGTGCACACCGCACTCGCCTCGGTGAGGCGGATTTGAATGAAGGAATACAACATGGCTACCGGAACCGTCAAGTGGTTCAACGCCGACAAGGGCTTCGGCTTCATCGCTCCCGACGACGGCACCGCCGATGTCTTCGCGCACTTCAGCGCGATCGCGTCGGACGGCTACCGTTCGCTCGACGAGAACCAGAAGGTCGAATTCGACACCGCCCGCGGACCCAAGGGTCCGCAGGCCGAGAACATCCGCGTCATCGCGTAGTTCTCGCACACTCTGATCGGCGCCTCGCGCCGGTCGACGAGCGGATGCCACGGTCGCCCGCCTCTTCGTGAGGCTCGCGCCGGGGCATCCGCTCGTTCTGTTTCCGGGCGGAATGCGTGACGCACGCACCCGAGACGCGCCTTGAGCGGCTTTGCGGCATCGGCGGCCGGCGCGAGACGGCGCGGGCGGGCGAGGTCTGGGCGACTTCGGAGCTTCGCTCCCTAGGCTCACCTCGAGACCCCTTGCACCCCCGACCGAGGAGCCCCCAAATGCAGTGCCCCAATGACGGAGCCGTGCTCGTGATGAGCGAGCGCAGCGGCATCGAGATCGACTACTGCCCGACGTGCCGTGGCGTGTGGCTCGACCGAGGCGAGCTCGACAAGATCATCGAACGCGCCGCAGGCGACTTCGGCGCGGCCCCCACGGCGCCCGCAGCACCCGCCTACCAGCCCCCGGCGCAACCGGTCTACCAGCCGCCTCAGCAGCCGGCCTACGGGCAGCAGTCCTACGACAACCGCTACGACAATCGCGGACACGGCGACCAGGGCTACTACCGCAAGAAGAAGAAGGACAACTGGTTGTCCGAGCTCTTCGACTGACGCGACGACGGTCGGCCCCGGCCGATCGCACGAACGGATGCCGCGGCGCGGCGCTCACGACGAGCGCGGCGCCGCGGCATCCGTCGTCTGCGCCTGTCGGTCAGCCGTGCGCGGCGAGGGCGTCGAGCACGCGGCGGGCGACCGAGGCGCTCGACTGCGGGTTCTGGCCGGTGATGAGGTTGCCGTCGACCACGACGTGGTCGCTCCAGGGGGCTGCCGAGTCGATCACGGCGCCTCGCTCGCGCAGGCGGGTCTCGACGAACCACGGCGTGTTCTCACCCGTGCCGCCCGTGCGCTCCTCGTCGTCGGTGAAGACGGTCAGGCGGCGGCCGGCGAACGCGAACGTGCCGTCGGCGAGTTGCGCCGAGAGCAGGGCGGCCGGACCGTGGCAGAAGGGCGCGATGACCGCGCCCACCTCGTTCGCGGCGACCAGCACCCGACCGGTTGCGGCGTCGAACGCGAGGTCGGACATGGGGCCGTGGCCGCCGGGCAGCACGATCGCGGCGTAGTCGGCCGCGTCGACGTCGGCGATCGCCACGGGCGACGAGAGCTCGCCCGCGATCACCTCGAGGTAGTCGGCGAACTCGCGGGCCCTCGCCTCGCCGCCCGTCTGCGACGGGTCGAGGCTGACGGCGTCGACGGTGGGGGCGACGCCATCGGGCGTCGCGATCGTGACGGAGTGGCCGGCCGCGACGAGGGCGCGGTGGGCGGTGACGAGCTCCTCGGCCCAGAAGCCGGTGGGGTGCTCGCTGCCGTCCTTCATGGTGAGGCTCGTCGCGGCGGTGACGATCATCAGGATGTCGCTCATGGGTGTTCCGTTCTTTTCGTAGTCGAGGGTGTGTGGTCGAAGGTCAGGCCGTGTGGAACTCGGCGGGGTGGGGTCCGGTGCGTCCGTCGCGGTCGAGGGCGTCGATCGCGGCGAGCTCGTCGGCGGTGAGCTCGAAGCCGAACACGTCGAAGTTCTCGGCGATGCGGCCGGGCGTGACCGACTTCGGAATGACGATGCGCCCCTGCTGCAGGTGCCAGCGGAGCACGACCTGCGCGGGGGTGCGGCCGTGGCGGTCGGCGATCTCGACGACGGACGCCTCGCCGAGCACGGCGCCCTGCGCGAGCGGGCTCCACGCCTCGGTCGCGATGCCGTGCCTCGCGCCGGCCGCGATGACGGCCCGGTTCGCCATGGCCGGGTGCAGCTCGACCTGGTTGACGGCGGGCACGACGCCGCTCGCGGCGATGAGCCGCTCGAGGTGCTCGGGCTCGAAGTTCGAGACGCCGATCGCGCGGGTGCGTCCGTCGGCGAGCAGCCGCTCGAGGGCGCGCCACGTGTCGAGGTAGCGGCCGCGATCAGGCGTCGGCCAGTGGATGAGGTAGAGGTCGAGCTGCTCGAGTCCGAGCTTCGAGGCGCTCGCGTCGAACGCGCGCAGGGTCTCGTCGTAGCCCTGGTCGGAGTTCCAGACCTTCGTCGTCACGAACAGCTCGTCGCGCGCGAGGCCCGACTCGGCGAGAGCGCGTCCGACACCGGCCTCGTTGCCGTAGACGGCGGCCGTGTCGATGCTGCGGTAGCCGACCTCGAGGGCCGTGGTCACAGCCGCGGCGGTCTCGTCGTCGGGCACCTGGAAGACGCCGAAGCCGAGCTGCGGCATCCGCACGCCGTTGTTCAGGGTGATGGTGGGCACGGTGGTCATGGTGGTCCTTCCGGGACGGGGTGCGGGGATCGAGGGGTGGTCTTCGAGCGGTGCGTCAGTGCGCGGACGTCGCGAGCGAGCCGGTCGAGGTCGTTGCCCGCGGTGCGGCATCCGCTCGCTCGGTCGACGGTGCACCGGCACGAGCCGTGGCCCAGGCGACGACCATGACGACGAGCGCGGCCGCGGTGATGAGCGCGCCGACCCAGATGGGCGAGGTGTAGCCGAGGCCGGCCGAGATCGCGAGGCCGCCGGCGAAGGCGCCGAGCGCGTTGCCGACGTTGAACGCCGCGATGTTCGCGCCGGAGGCGAGCGTCGGCGCCTGCTCGGCGTAGCGCATGACCCGGCTCTGCAGCGCGGGCACGGTGCCGAAGCCGAATCCGCCCATGAGCACGAGCAGCACGATGACGGCGACGGGGGATGTCGCGAGCCAGCCGAGCAGCGCGAGCACCACGACGAGCGTGGCGATGAAGCCGAGCAGGGTTCCGTCGATCGACCGGTCGGCGAGCCTGCCGCCGATCCAGTTGCCGACGACGAGGCCGGCGCCGAAGAGCACGAGCAGCCAGGGCACGTCGGTGGCGGCGAACCCGCTGACCTCGGTGAGCGTGTAGGCGATGTACGTGAACGCGCCGAACATGCCGCCGAAGCCGAGCACGGTGACGCCGAGCGAGAGCCAGACCTGGCCGGATCGGAACGCGCCGAGCTCGCGGCGGAGGCTCGGTGCGGCGGCTCCGTCGGGTCGGGTACTCGGCACGAGCACGGCGATGCCGATGAGCGCGAGCACGCCGATCGCCGAGATGACCCAGAACGTGGATCGCCAACCGAACTGCTGCCCGAGGAAGGTGCCGAACGGCACGCCGAGCACGTTGGCCGCGGTGAGGCCGGTGAACATGATCGCGATGGCGCCGGCGCGCTTCGCGGGGGCGACGAGGTCGGCGGCGACGACCGCGCCGATGCCGAAGAACGCGCCGTGGCAGAGCGCGGCGACGATGCGCCCGGCCATCATGGCCTCGTAGGTCGGCGCGAGCGCCGAGATGGCGTTGCCCGCGATGAAGAGGCCGAGCAGGCCCATGAGCACGGGCTTGCGGGGGAGTCGGGTCGCAGCGGCGGTGAGGCCGATCGCGCCGACGGCGACGGCGAGGGCGTACCCCGAGATGAACCAGCCGGCCGCGGCCTCCGAGACGCCGAAGTCGGCCGCGAGGTCTGACAGCAGCCCCATGATGACGAACTCGGTGAGGCCGATGCCGAAGGCTCCGATCGCGAGGGCGAGCAGTCCGAGTGGCATGCGAGGTTCTCCTGTACAGTGGTGGGAAGTAGTTGCAAGCGCCGACTATTGCGAACGCAGGATCAATAGTTGCACACGCAAATACCTAGCGCAAGCAACTACTTTCGACCGGCTCCGAGCCGACCCGCAAACCGACCTCCTGGAGACGACATGGGCATCGCCGACGACGCCGTCGAGGTGCGCGCGCACGGCTGGCGCACGCTCGCCGCACTGCACGGCCTGATCGAGAGCGAGCTCGAGCGGTCGCTCGCGGCATCCGTCGACCTCTCGGTCGTCGAGTACACCGTGCTCGACGCGCTCAGCCGTCAAGACGGCTGGCACATGCGCATGCAGCAACTGGCCCGGGCCACGGCCCTCAGTCCCAGTGCGACGACCCGGCTCGTGAACCGCCTCGAAGACCGCTCGCTGCTCACGCGCGTGCTCTGCGCCGACGACCGGCGGGGCATCTACACCGAGCTCACGCATGCGGGTCGGGCGCTCTACGAACGGGCGCGGCCGATCCACGACGAGACGCTCGAGCGCGTGCTCGCCGAGGCGCAGGCCCAGCCCGAACTCGCCCCCGTCGTCGAGGCGCTGCACGGCGCCGTGCTGCCGGTCGCGTCGGCCTGATTCCGGCGATCGGCCTGCGCGCGGCATCCGGAATTCAGGCAGAAGTCGCCGGGTCAGGATGATCTCGCCGGATCCTGCCTGAACCGCGCACGTTCGCCTGAATCGAGGCCGCCTGCCTGAGTCGGGCGCCGAACTGCTACGCCGCCGCGCCCGAGATGTTCACGAGCCAGCTCGCGCCGAACCGGTCGACGAGCATGCCGAACGCGTCGCCCCACGGGGCGACCTCGAGCGGCTGCTGCACCGTCGCGCCCTCGGCGAGCTGCTGCCAGTAGCCGCGGATCGTCGCGTCGTCGTCTCCGGAGATCGAGACCGAGACGCCCGTGATGCCGGTGTAGGCCATGTGCTCGGGCACGTCGGCCGCCATGATCGTGAGGCCGTTCGGCCCGTCGATCTGGCCGTGCATCACGAGGTCGGCCTCGGCCGGGTTCTGCGAGGCCTGGAAGTCCGCGAACGTGCTGATGTTCAGCGTGCCGCCGAAGATCGCGTGGTAGAACTCGAGCGCCTCGCGGGCGGTGCCCCGGAAGTTGAGGTACGGGTTGAGCGTGACGGGCATGGTGTGCTCCAGATCGTCGTCGGTCGTGGTCGTCCAGCGTCGATTCTGCTCCGGATGCCGCGGAGATGCGAGGGATTCTCGATGAACGCTTGACGCTGTGCGGTGGCCGTCGTACTCTTAGTCAATCAAGTAGTTGATCAAGCGAAAGGTTGGATACGCGGATGATCCTCGACCCCGGTGCCGACGACCGGCTCGACCGGGCCTTCATGGCCCTGGCCGATCCGGTGCGACGCGGCATCATCGCGAGGCTCAGCCGTGGCCCGGCGACGGTCAACGACCTCGCCGAGCCCTTCCAGATCAGCAAGCAGGCCGTGTCCAAGCACATCCAGGTGCTCGAGCACGCCGGGCTCGTCACGCGAACGCGCGACGCCCAGCGTCGCCCGGTGCACCTCGCGCCTGCGCAGCTCGAAGCCCTCACCGCGTGGATCGACCGCTACCGGCTGATCCACGAGCAGCAGTTCCGTTCGCTCGATGCGCTGCTCGCCACCGATCGCGGCATGGATGCCGCACCATCCGAGGCCGGCGCCACCGCCGACCCCGCACGCAAGGCAGAGGAATCATGACCACCACCACCAACCCCGTGACCATCAGCGCCCCCGAGGGCCTGCCGTTCATCGACATCGTGCGCGAGTTCGACGCGCCGGTGAGCGCGTTGTTCGAGGCGCACCGCGACCCCGAGATCGTCAAGCGCTGGCTCGGGCCGAACGGCTACGACATGCAGGTCGAACGCTGGGACTTCGTCTCGCAGGGCGGCTACCGCTACCTGCACGTCGACCCGGCGGGCGAGGCGTACGCGTTCAACGGCACCTTCCACACGGTGCGCGAGAACGAGTTCGCCATCCAGACCTTCGAGTACGAGGGGTTCCCCGACGTCGTCGCGGTCGAGGCGATGACCTTCGAAGACCTGGGCGGCGGGCGCACGCGCCTCAGCATCCACTCGACCTACCCGAGCCTCGAGGCCCGCGACGGCATGATCGCCTCGAACATGGAGCAGGGCCTGACCGAGGGCTACCAGCGGCTCGACGCGATCGTCGCCGACTGAGCCGCCGGCCGCCGCGTTCGGCGGCCGCCTCCGACACCACACCAAGACCGCAACCACAGGAGCACACCATGGACTGGACCCTCGAAGTCGTCATCGTGCCGGTCGCCGATCTCGCCCGTTCGATCGCCTTCTACCGCGACCGGGTCGGGTTCGAGCTCGACCACGAGACCGTCAACGAGCACATGCACGTCGCGCAGCTCACCCCGCGCGGCTCGGGCTGCTCGATCGTGATCGGCAACCTCCCCTCGCAGGGCGAGATGGCGCCGGGCTCGCTGCGCGGCGTGCAGCTCGTCGTCGCCGACGCCGAGGCCGCGCGCACCGAGCTCATCGAGCGCGGGGTCGACGCCGGCCCGATCACCGTCTTCGACGAACGCGACGGCGGTACCTTCTTCGGGTTCGCCGACCCAGACGGCAACACGTGGGCCGTGCAGCAGCTCAAGGCCAGGGCCGCGCATCCCCTCATCCCCGTCGAGGCGCGACAGCGCTTCGGCGCCGAGCAGGAGCAGCAGGCCTGACGAACGGCGCAGACGAGCGGATGCCGCGGCGCGCGCCCCATCGCATGGGGCCGGCCCGCGGCATCCGCTCGTCTGCTCCGTCGTCGCGGTCGCCGCGCGACGTGCGCCGCGCGACGTGCGACGATCATGTGGTGACCAGCACGCCCGAGATCCTGCGATACGCCGCCTTCACCGACCGCCCCGATGGCGGCAATCCGGCGGGCGTGGTGCTCGACGCGAGCGACCTGAGCGATGCGCAGATGCAGCGCATCGCCGCCGAGGTCGACTTCGCCGAGACCGCCTTCGTCACGGGCCGCGACGGCGATGCGTACCGGCTGCGCTACTTCTCGCCGATCGCCGAGGTGCCCTTCTGCGGGCACGCCACCGTGGCCACGGCGGTCGCGCTCGCCGAGCGGTCGGCGACGGGTGCGCTGCGGTTCGCCACACCCGTCGGACCGATCGAGATCGTGACGTTGCAGGGCGCCGGCGGCATCACGGCGGCCTTCACGAGCGTCGGCACCGACCTGGCCGAGTTCGAGGCGTCGACGCTCGAGCGGGTGCTCGACCTGCTCGGCCTCGATGCGGCCGCGCTCTCGCGTTCGCTGCCGCCGCGTCTCGCGTTCGCGGGCAACTGGCACCCGGTGCTCGTCATCGACGAGGCGGGCGCCTTCGACGGGTTCGCGTTCGATCCGGCCGCCGTGCGCGCCCTCATGGACGAACAGGGGTGGCCCGCGACGATCACGGTGCTGCATCCCCTGGCGCAGGCGGATGCCGCCGGCCCGCTCCGCTTCGAGGCGCGCAACCTGTTCCCGGTCGGCCGCATCACCGAAGACCCCGCGACGGGCTCGGCCGCGGCATCCGTCGGCGGCTACCTGCGCGCGATCGGCGCCGTTGCGCCGCCCGCCAGGGTCGTCATCGAGCAGGGCCGTCACGTCGGCCGCCCGGGCGAGCTCGTCGTCGACATCCCGCCGACCGGAGGCATCACGGTCAGCGGTCGTGCGGTGCCGATTCCCGACGCCGTCGGCTGAGCGCGCAGGCGCAGACGCACGGACCGGCCCCGGCGCCTGCCGCGATCGGGGTCACATCCGTTCGGGGGCATTGCGTCGCGCGGGCCGGGAGACGATCATGAACCGGGGGGATTTCTGCATGGGAAGACAAGCTCGAGCGACCTGGATCGGCGACGAAGGGGTGGCCGCCGTGACGCTCCACCTCGAGTCGGGCGGACTCGAGGTCTCAGGCGAGCGTCGAGCACGCCTGCCGCGGGCCGCGATGACGCAGGTGCAGGCCGCAGACGGGGTCGTCTCGTTCGTCGCACAGGGCGACACGTACCGGTTCCGGCTCGGGGCCGCGGCATCCGCATGGGCCGACGCGTTGGCCGCCGAGCCGCCGACCCTCGCCGAGAAGCTCGGCATCGCCGCGGGCCGCACGGTCGCGGTGCGCGGTGAACTGCCCGTCGCCGAACTCGAGGCGGCGCTCGCCGACGCCACGCGCGTGCCGCCGTTCGAGGCGGAGCTCGTGGTCGTGGTCGTGCGCGACCGCGACGAGCTCGAATCGCTCCCGGTGTGGTTCCGCGAATGCGGCGTCGCCTCGCCCGTGTGGATCGTGCACGGCAAGGGCCGCCGGACCACCGCTCCCGGTGACACCGCGGTGCGCAGCGCGCTCCGCGAGAGCGGCTGGCGCGACACGAAGGTGAGCGCGATCGCCGACGCGTGGTCGGCGACGAGGTTCCACCCCGCCAAGGCGTCCTGAGCGCGGCGGGCATCCGGCCGCCCCGCTCCGGGGGCAGCATCGAACGCCGGGCGGATGCCGCGGCGCGGCGTAGGCTCGGAACGCGGCCGCGGATCACGACGGCCGCCCGCGGCATCCGTCACCGCGACCCTCGTCACCGCACACCCCTGGAGGACTTCATGCAGCGTCGCACCCTCGGCCGCACCGGCCGCTCGGTCTCGGTCATCGGACTCGGCACCTGGCAGCTCGGCGCCGATTGGGGAGACGTCGACGAGGCCGACGCGCTCGCCGTGCTCGACGCCGCGCACGAGGCCGGCGTCACGTTCTTCGACACGGCCGACGTCTACGGCGACGGCCGCAGCGAGTCGCTGATCGGCACGTGGCTGCGCGCCAACCCCGATGCCGGCGTCACGGTCGCCACGAAGATGGGGCGGCGCCTGCGGCAGGAGCACGACAGCTACTCGGCCGAGCACTTCCGCGCGTGGATCGACCGGTCGCGCGCGAACCTCGGGGTCGAGACCGTCGACCTCGTGCAGCTGCACTGCCCGCCCACCTCGGTCTACGGCGACGACGCCGTGTTCGACGCGCTCGACGCACTCGTCGCCGACGGATCGATCGGCGCCTACGGCGTGAGCGTCGAGCGTGTCGACGAGGCGCTGACCGCGATCGCCCGCCCGAACGTGGCGAGCGTGCAGATCATCCTCAACGCGTTCCGGCTGAAGCCGCTCGACGAGGTGCTGCCCGCCGCGGTCGAGGCCGGCGTCGGCATCATCGCGCGCGTGCCGCTCGCGAGCGGCCTGCTCTCTGGGCGGTACACGAACGAGACCGTCTTCGCGGCGAACGACCACCGCAACTTCAACCGCCACGGCGAGGCCTTCGACGTCGGCGAGACGTTCTCGGGCGTCGACTACGAGACCGGCGTCGCCGCCGCGGCCGAGTTCACCGAGCTCGCGCGGGCCGCGGCGCCCGATGCCACGGCCGCCCAGGTGGCGCTCGCGTGGATCGCCGCCCAGCCCGGCGTCAGCTCGGTGATCCCCGGTGCGCGCAACGTCGACCAGGCGCGCGCGAACGCGGCCGCCGGCTCGCTCGAGCTCCCCGCCTCGTTCGACGCCTCGGTGCGCGAGCTCTACGACCGCAGCATCCGGGCCCAGGTGCACGCCCGCTGGTGACGCCGGCCGCGCGCGCCGCAGCCGCGACACGCGTCAGGACGCGCGGAACGCCCACCCGGTGATCCACTCGGGGTCCTCGCCGTGCTCGTAGGCGTGCTCGCGCGCCGCCGTGCGCATCGCGTGCCACTCGTCGGCCACGTCGGCGACACCCGGTCGGCCGGCGAGCCCGGGCACCCGTTCGATCACGTCGAGCGCGAGCCGGTACCGGTCGAGGTCGTTCAGGTGCAGCATGTCGAACGGCGTGGTCGTCGTGCCCCGCTCGATGAAACCCCTCACGTGCAGGTTGCGATGGTTCGTGCGCCGATAGGCGAGCTGGTGCACGAGCGTCGGATAGCCGTGGAACGCGAAGATCACCGGCGCCTCACGGGTGAAGATCGCGTCGAAGGCGTCATCGTCGAGCCCGTGCGGGTGGTGCGACGGATCCTGCAGCCGCATGAGGTCGACGACGTTGACGACGCGAACGGCGAGGCCGGGCAGGCGCTCGCGCAGCAGCTGCGCGGCGGCGATCGCCTCGATGGTCGGCACGTCGCCCGCGCAGCCGAGCACGACGTCGGGAACGGATGCCGCGGGGTCGGCCGCATCGAATCCGGGCTCGTTGCCCGCCCACGCCCACACCCCGAGGCCCGCCTCGACGTGGGCGTCGGCCTCGTCGGCACCGAGCCATTGCGGCTGGGGCTGCTTGCCGGCCACGACGACGTTGACCCGGTTCGTCGTGGCGAACACGTGCCGCATCGTGGCGAGCAGGGTGTTCGCGTCGGGCGGCAGGTACACGCGCACGACATCGGCCTGCTTGTTGACGACCACGTTCAGGAATCCGGGGTCCTGGTGCGAGAAGCCGTTGTGGTCCTGACGCCACACATGCGACGAGAGCAGGTAGTTGAGCGAGGCGAGGTCGCCGCGCCAGGCCACCTCGCCGGCCGACTCCAGCCACTTGGCATGCTGGTTGAACATCGAGTCGACGATGTGGATGAACGCCTCGTAGCTCGTGAGGAGCCCGTGGCGTCCGGTGAGCAGGTAGCCCTCGAGCATGCCCTGCATGAGGTGCTCGCTGAGGGCCTCGATGACGCGCCCCTCGCGGGCCAGGTGCTCGTCGAGCGGATGCAGCTCACCGGCCCATGCCCGTGACGTGACCTCGAACACGGCGCCGAGCCGGTTCGAGAGCACCTCGTCGGGCCCGAAGAGGCGGGCGTCGTCGGGGTTGGCGCGCAGCAGTTCGGCCAGCCAGCGGCCGAACACGGTGGTCGCGGCATCCGTCGTTCCGCGCGCGTCGGGGGAGACCTCGACCGCGAACGGGACCGTGTCGGGCAGGTCGAGCGGATGCCGCACGCCGGCGTTCGCGAGCGGCGTCGCGCTCATGCGCAGCTCGCCGCGCGGCCGGAGCGCATCGAGCTCGGCGACCGGCCGGCCGTCGCCGTCGAAGAGCTCCTCGGGCCGATACGAGCGGAGCCAGGCCTCGAGCATCGCGAGGTGCTCGGGGTTCTCGCGCACCTCCGAGAGCGGCACCTGGTGGGCGTGGAACGTGCCCTCGACCTGCACGCCGTCGACGACCTTCGGGCCGGTCCAGCCCTTGGGGGTGCGCAGCACGATCGCCGGCCAGTGCGGTGCGTTGCGATCGAACGCGCCCGTCGCGACATCCGCCCGGATCGCGTCGATGCGCTCGAGCGCGACGTCGACGGCATCGGCGAGGCGCGCGTGCACGAGGGCCGGGTCCTCGCCGTCGAAACCGCCCGTGACGAGCAGCGGTTCGTAGCCGTTGCCGCGGAAGAAGTCCACGAGCTCGGACTCGGGGATGCGCGCGAGCAGCGTCGGGTTCGCGATCTTGTAGCCGTTCAGGTGCAGGATCGGGAGCACCGCGCCGTCGGTGACGGGGTTGAGGAACGCGTGCCCGCGCCAGCTCGTGGCGAGGGGCCCGGTCTCGGCTTCGCCGTCGCCGATGACGCAGGCGACCACGAGTCCGGGGTTGTCGAGCGCGGCGCCGTAGGCGTGCATGAGCGAGTAGCCGAGCTCACCGCCCTCGTTGATGGAGCCGGGCGTCTCGGGCGCCGCGTGCGACGGGATGCCGCCCGGGAACGAGAACTGCCGGAAGAGCCGCTGCATGCCGTCGCGATCGGCCGTGATGGCGGGGAAGAGCTCGGAGTAGGTGCCCTCGAGCCACGTGTTCGCGACCATCGCGGGCCCGCCGTGGCCAGGGCCGCAGACGTAGAGCATCCGGGTTCCGCGCTCGACGATCGCGCGGTTGAGGTGCGCGTAGACGAGGTTGAGCCCGGGGGAGGTTCCCCAGTGGCCCAGCAGGCGGGGCTTGATGTCATCGGCCTCGAGGGGGCGGTCGAGCAGCGGGTTGCGCATGAGGTAGATCTGCCCGACGCTCAGGTAGTTCGCCGCCCGCCACCACCGGTCGACGAGCTCCAAGGGCACGGATGCCGCGGGCCCCCGGTCGTCGTGGCCTTCTCGGTCGCGCGTGTGCTCGCCTGCTCCGGACATCGTCTCCCCGCCCCGTTCGACTTCCGCGTGCGCTTCGAGCCTAGGTCGGGCACCCGGCCGGTGGCCAGCCCGGATGGCAGGTCCGTCGCCTCGGGTTCCGTGCGGGGAGCCGCGGACCGCGCGAGTAGGGTCGAAGGCGATGGATGACGCGCGCAGGCCCCCGACGCAGGGCTCGCGCGCGTGATCGGCATCTTCACCGGGTTCGCGGTGATCGCCCTCGCGGTGTTCGTCGGATGGCTCGCCGGCCGCCTCGGCGTGCTCGGCCCGAGCGCCCGCCCGGTGCTCGCGCAGCTGAACTTCAACGTGCTCGCGCCGTTCCTGCTGTTCTCGGTGCTCGCGACGGCCGATGTCGGCGCGCTGTTCTCGGTGCTGCTGCCGGTCTCGGCGATCGTCGCCGTGGCGGTCATGGCCGCGTTCGCGGTCGTGTCGCTGCTCGTCTGGCGTCGTGGCGCCGCACGCACCGTGATCGGGTCGCTCTCGTCGGGCTACGTCAACGGCAACAACTTCGGCATCCCGATCGCGGTCTACATGCTGGGGGATGCCGCGTACTCGGCGCCCGTGGTGCTGCTGCAGCTGCTCGTGTTCGTGCCGATCGCGCTCGCCGTGCTCGGCGCGAAGGTCGAGGGGCGCACCTCGGTGCCCATGATCCTGCGCTCGACGTTCGGCAACCCGATCATCATCGGCTCGCTGCTCGGCGTGCTCGTCGCGGTCTCCGGCATCGAGCTGCCCCCGATCGTGCTCGACCCGATCGAGCTCATCGGCCATGCCGCGGTGCCGCTCATGCTCATCGCCTACGGCCTCTCGCTGCACGGGCAGCGCCTGCTGGAGCCGGGCACCGGCCGCCGCGACGTCCTGCTCGCCTCGGCGCTGAAGCTCGTCGCGATGCCGGTCGCCGCGTGGGCGCTCGGCCGATTCGTGTTCGGGCTCGAGGGCATCGACCTCTACGCCGTGACGGTGCTCGCCGCCCTGCCGACGGCGCAGAACGTGTTCGTCTTCGCCCAGCGCTACGAGACCGCCGAGATCGTCGCCCGCGACACCGTGTTCATCACCACGATCGGCGCGGTGCCGGTGCTGCTCGCGGTGGCGCTGCTGCTCGGCTGACGTCGCCGCGCGATGCTGCGGGTCAGTCGACGAGTGCCGGCACCGGCTGACGCCTGGCCTGGGCTGCGACCGAGAAGCTGACGACCGCGACGGCGGCGACCACGAGCATCGCGTTGCGGGCACCGACCTCGCTCGCGAGCAGGCCGAGCAGCGGGGGAGCCGCGAGCGCCGAGACGGTCGAGAACGAGGTGACCACGGCCACTCGCGGGCCCGCGTGCGCGGGGTCGTCGGATGCCGCGGAGATCGCGATCGGATTGCCGAGCGCCGCGCCGCACCCCCAGAGCAGCACGCCGATCCACGCGGTGGCGAGGCTCGGCGAGAAGACGAAGACCAGCACGCCCGTGAAGATCGCGATGCCCGAGACGCGCAGCACGGCGACCCGGCCGAAGCGGTCGATGAGCGGCGAGCCGAGGAACCGGAACACCGTCATCGCGCCGACGAAGGTGCCGTACGCGAGCGCGCCGGCGGCCTCGACGGTCGCGAAGCCGTCGACGACGGCCAGCGACAGCCAGTTCGTCGCCGAGCCCTCGGCGAGGGAGGCGGCGAGCAGCACGACGCCGAGCAGCAGCGTGCGGGGCTCCCGCCAGGCGCCGAGCGCCTGCGCGACCGCGCCGCGGTGCCGTCGCCTCGTCGCCGCCACCGAGACCGAACCGGTCTCGGTCATGATCGGCACGTGCAGGGTGAGCGCGGTCGCCGGGCGCAGCAGGGCGAGCCGGGTGAGCGTCACGGCCGCGAGCACGACGAGGATCTGCGCGGTGATCGACACCTGCATGGTCGCGAACGCCGCGCCGACGAGCGCGCCGAGCGCGGCGCCGATCGAGAAGCAGGCGTGGAAGTGGGGCAGGATCGCCTTGTCGATGCGACGTTCGACCTCGGCCGCGTTCGTGTTGATCGGCACGTTCACGAGTGCGCCGCAGAATCCGTTGACGAATGCGCCGGCGATGAAGAAGCGCACGTCGCCGCTCGCGGTGGCGAAGGCGATCGCACCGAACCCGAGCACGTTGCCGATCGTGCCGCCGAGCAGCGCCGTTCGGCTGCCGAAGCGGGCGACGATGACGCCGATGGTCAGCGCACCGGCGAGCGATCCGAGGCCGCCGACGACCATCAGTCCGCCGAGCTGGGCGGCGTTCACGTCGAGCGCCTCGCGGATCGAGGGCATGCGGCTGAGCCACGACGACATGATGAGGCCGAACAGCGCGAACTGCACCAGCAGCGACCAGCGGGCGGCCCGGACTTCGTTCGACATGGTAAAGAATCCTGCCAGTAAACGGATGCCTTCGCAGGCAAGATGGTGGGATGACCCATCACGTGCCGCTCATCGTCGTCATGGGTGTCTCCGCCGTCGGCAAGTCGACGATCGGCACGCAGATCGCCGATCGCCTCGGTGCCCCGTTCCGCGACGCCGACGACCTGCACCCCGAGGCGAACGTCGAGAAGATGCGTGCCGGCGTGCCGCTCACCGATGACGACCGGTGGCCCTGGCTGGACATCGTCGGACTCGAGTTGGCGTCGGCCGACGCATCCGGCCTCGTGGTCGCATGCTCGGCGTTGCGCCGCGGCTACCGCGACCGGTTGCGAGCCCAGGCCCCCACGACGTGCTTCGTGCACCTGCACGCCGACGACGCCGTGCTCACCGCCCGCGCCGCGGGTCGCACGGGGCACTTCATGCCGCCGAGCCTGCTCGCCTCGCAACTCGCGACGCTCGAAGCCCTCGCCGACGACGAACGCGGACTCGTGGTCGACGTCGACGCCCCCGTCGAGGACATCGTCGACCGGGCGGTCGCGGGGCTGCGCGACCTCGGCGTCACGCGCGCGTAGGCACTCCCGCCGAAGGCGCCGGACCGACCTCGGGCTGCTCGTCCTGCTGCGGCCAGTGGTGAAACGAGCGCGCCCACATCTTCGCCCACCAGCCCTGCGGGTCGAGGGCCTTCTGCCTGGCCTTCAGGTTGTCGCGGTAGGCGTCGCTCCGGCGCGCCAGGCGAAGCGAGAGGGGAGCCGCCTCGCCGGTCTGGAGGATCGCGATCTCCTCGGCTCGCGTGCGGGCCGGAACCACCACGGGCGCCGGCGCGAATCGCGCCTCGAGGAACGCGAACGCCGCGACGACGACGAACGCCGCCCCGAGCCAGATGCGCCACTCGGGGGCGACCGGCGCCCACTGCTCGACCGAGAACCAGACGACGACCGCCGCGCCGACGACGTAGACCAGTCGCGGCACGCTCGTGAGCGCGAGCCACCAGCCCACCGGAAGCGGGCAACGGTCCCAGATGAGCGTGCGCTCGACGTATCCGGTGATCACCTGGTTGATCCAGATCAGCAGGGCCGCGACGAGCGCCGACGCGATGACCCAGCCCCAGCCCGTGAGGTGCCCGGCCTCGTGCAGGAACCCGACGCTGCTCGCGACGTCGGGTGCGGCATCCGCCCCGTTGAACACGTCGCCGATCGAGGCGAACCATCCGGCGACGGTCGTCACGGCCGAGGCGAGGAACGCCGAGACCGCCGTGAGGCCCGGCAGCAGCACCGCGATCACGACCGCGGCGATCATGTTGGTGCCGAGCGACTTCTTGTTGATGACGTTCAGGCGGTTCTCGATGTAGGCGACCTCGCGCGACGGGCCGGGCAGCTCGGGGCCGAGCAGGTTGCGGACCGTCGGCTCGACGACCTGGAGCGTGTTCTTGTAGTAGTACGAGTGGTCGAGGAACGGCTGGCTCACGTTGTGCACGGCGTGCTCCTCGGGCCCGAACGCGTCGCCCGCCCGGCGCGGGAAGTACGACGCGCGCCAGCGCTGGCGCGCCTTGCCGGTCTTGTCGGCGATGGGGCCCGCCGAGAAGGGATCCCAGATCGCCCAGTGATTGGCCCACTCGACCGGGCGATCCTGTCCGCTGCGGCGGTCGATCCAGTTCTGCACCGGCGTGTACGGGTCGGTGCGGCCTCGCCACTTCTCGCGCCCGAGCAGGCTCACAGCAGCGCCGACGGTCGTCAGCTGCCGCACGTTGAAGGCGTGCGGGTCCATCTCCTCGAACAGCGTGAAGGTCGAGACCGCGGCGCCCTGCGAGTGCGCGAACACGTGCACGTCGCCGTCGCCGACGAGCGACTTCGCCCTGGCAACGGCGTCGCGCACGACGAGGCGCATCGCGCTCGCACGAACGGGCGTCTCCTTCCAGGCGGTGACGTCGCCGATCGAGCCCGCGAGCCCCTGGATCACGTCGCCCGCCGCCTTCTTGAACGCCGGGATCAGCAGCAGCGGGCTGATCAGCGGCAGCACGGGCGTGAGCACGACGGCGAGCAGGAACACGAATGCGGCGACGGGCAGGAAGACCGCGAATCCGACGATGAGCCGCACGAGGTCGAACAGGAACGTGAGCACGTACGACCGCAGTGCGAGGCGCTTGCGCTCGACCCGCGGGTGCTCGATGAGCGTGTACCAGGGCAGCAGCACCATCGTCGCCCAGAAGAGCCGGAGCATCCGGATGATCGCGCGCCACATGAACGGCGCGGCCCAGCGGAAGATCTGCGCGGTGCCGAGGGGCACGAACGACTCGGCCCACCGGGCCTCGATGATCGCGATGCGCTTCGTGACGGGCTCGACCGGTGCGTCCGCCGGCCCGTTCGGGTCGCGGCGCTTGGGGAACTTCACGGTCGCGCTGACGATCGGGGCGTCGCCGGAGAGGTCGGATGCGTCGAGCTGCACCCCGTACGTGTCGTCGGCGCCGTAGATGCGCTCGCGGGTCATCCAGTCCATGCGGGCGAGGATCGGCTCGGCCCACTCGAGCAGGATCTGGCTGCGGAACGCCTCGCCCATGCCGTGCACGAGCACGAGGGCGGCGTCGTAGCTGCCGTCGGGATGGGGTGCCGCTCCGGCCGCCGCTTCGGCTTCTGCTGTGGCTGCGGCCTCGGTCAAGGCCTCGGGTTCGCCTCCCGCTGCGGCCTCGGCTTCTGCGGTGTCTGCGGCGTCGTCGGGTTCGGGGAGTGGTGAGAGACGCATGGCAGGCTCCTGGGCTCGCGGGCGCGGTCGGTGCAGGTCGATCTGAAACTAGCCCCGCTCGTTCGGCTCCGACAAGGGCGATCCGCGGATTTCCGGGCCTGCACTGACCTCCCGTTCGGGTGACGGATGCCGCGGGCGGCCGTGCGCGATCAGCCTCGACGTGCGGCACGGCGACGCGCGAGGCGTCCGTGGCCCTTGAGCAGCTGCGGCATCACGAGGTAGACGGCCGTCGGCACCACGACGACGGTGAGCACGAGCGCGCGGAGCACCGGCGGCCAGGCCTCGGCGACGGGGGCGATGAGCGTCAGACCGATCGTGACGAGCGGGAAGATCGCGATCCAGGTGAGCAGTGCGCGCACGTGGATCGACGGCGGGGTGGTCGGCGTGGCGGTCGGCGCGACCGCGACCGCCGCGCCCTGCTCGGTCGCGGTGGGAGCGGCGCTCGCCGGGGCGACGGACGTGAGGTCGAGGTTCTGCGTGGTGGTCATGGCGTGTGCCCCTTCGTGTCCAACCATTCGGTTGGGTCCAACTGAATGGTTGCTATTGAAGCACGCCGTTCGAGTTTTTACAACTATCCAGTTGGAATTGCTACACTCCAGCCATGGCCTGGGACACGGAGCGCACGAAGCGGCTGCTGCTCGACGCGGCGACCGCGGAGTTCAGCGAGCACGGGCTCGCCGGCGGTCGCATCGACCGCATCGCCTCCGCCGCAGGGGTGAACAAGGAGCGCATCTACCAGTACTTCGGCAAGAAGGACGACCTGTTCGCCGCCGTGCTCGGGGCACGGTTGCGCGACTCGATGGACGCCGTGGCCATGGACGGCGAGGGCCCGGAGGCCGCCGCCGACTACGCCGGCCGGCTGTTCGACCACCACCTCGTCGACGGGGTCATCCCGCGCCTCGTGTTCTGGGAGGGCCTCGAGCGCGCCGAGCTCGCCGCGGCCGACGAGGCGCGCGCGCAGTACCACCGCACCAAGGTCGACCGGTTCGCCCAGATGCTCCCCGGCGTCGACCACACGACCGCGGCCGAGCTGCTGCTCACCGTCGTCTCGCTCGTGAACGCCTGGCCCGTGCTCTCGCACCTCGACGCGCTCATCGTGACCGGCCATGACAGTGGCGGCCCTGCGCGCGTCGCCGCGCGTCGCCGCACGCTCGTGCGCACGGTCGAGGTGCTCGCACGCGACGCCCAGCTCACCGCGGCGTCGGCCCGCGACTGACGACGCCGGGCCGCACGGCGCGAACTCAGGGCTGGCACTGAGGCGCGGCATCCGAGGGCCTTCTAGGTTGGTACCGATCGCACGCGGACCGCAGGGGGAACTGTCACCGCGGTGCGATCGTGAGCCGGCCGGCTTCGCGCCCGAAACGCGAAGCAGGCCGGCTCCCCCATTTGGCCGGAGCCGGCGCGGACGCGACCGGCAGTCGCGTACGGCAGACTCGGGGGATGACCCAGTCCCTGCTCGAGCGCGCGCCGCGACCGTACGACGCCGACGCCATGTACGTCGCGTTCGTCGACTGGGCCGAAGACCGGGGACTCTCGCTCTACCCCGCGCAGGACGAGGCCGTCATCGAGATCGTGTCGGGGGCGAACGTGATCCTCTCGACGCCCACCGGAACGGGCAAGTCCCTCGTCGCCGTGGCCGCGCACGCGGCATCCGTCGCCTCCGGGGGCCGCAGCTACTACACCGCGCCCATCAAGGCGCTCGTGAGCGAGAAGTTCTTCCAGCTCGCCGACATCTTCGGGGCCGCCAACGTCGGCATGGTCACGGGCGACAGCTCGGTGAACCCCGACGCGCCGATCATCTGCTGCACCGCCGAGATCCTCGCGAACCTCGCGCTCCGCCACGGGGCCGACGCCGACGTCGACCAGGTCGTCATGGACGAGTTCCACTACTACGGCGACCCCGACCGCGGGTGGGCGTGGCAGGTTCCGCTGCTGTTGCTGCCGCGCGCCCAGTTCGTGCTGATGTCGGCCACGCTCGGCGACGTCACGGCCATCGCCGAGGACCTCGAGCGGCGAACCGGTCGCACGACCGCGCGCGTCACCGGCGTCGAGCGCCCCGTGCCGCTGCACTACTCGTACGCCAAGACGCCCGTGCAGGAGACCGTCGAAGAACTGCTCGAGACCCGGCAGGCGCCCGTCTACATCGTGCACTTCTCGCAGGCCGCGGCCATGGAGCGGGCGCAGGCGCTCTCGTCGATCCGGGTCGTCACCCGCGAGCAGCGCGATGAGATCGCCGAGGCCATCGGCGGGTTCCGGTTCACGACCGCGTTCGGCAAGACGCTCTCGCGCCTCGTGCGCGCGGGCATCGGCGTGCACCACGCCGGCATGCTGCCGCGCTACCGCCGCCTCGTCGAGACGCTCGCCCAGCGCGGCCTGCTGCGTGTGATCTGCGGCACCGACACGCTCGGCGTCGGCATCAACGTGCCGATCCGCTCGGTGCTCATCACCGCGCTCGCGAAGTTCGACGGCCAGAAGATGCGCCAGCTCAGCGCCCGCGAGTTCCACCAGATCGCCGGCCGCGCCGGTCGGGCCGGCTACGACACCGCCGGCACCGTCGTCGTGCTCGCGCCCGAGCACGAGATCGAGAACGAGGTCTCGGTTCGCAAGGCCGGCGACGACGCCAAGAAGCTCAAGCGCATCGTGCGCAAGAAGGCTCCGGCCGGGCAGATCACCTGGGGCGAGGGGTCCTTCGACCGGCTCGTCGCCGCCGAGCCCGAACCGTTGACCCCGCAGCTGAAGCTCACCGCGGCGATGCTCATCAACGTGATCGGCCGTGGCGGCGACGTCGTCGGCGGCATCCGCTCGCTCGTCTTCGACAACCACGAGCCGCGCCCGCGCCGCTTCGAGCTCGCACGCCGCGCCCTCGACATCCTGCGCACCCTGGCCGACGCCGGCGTCGTCGAGCTGACGCCGGATGCCGCGGCCGGAGGTCTTGGCGTGAAGGTGGCGCTCACCGTCGACCTGCAGCCGAACTTCGCGCTCAACCAGCCGCTCTCGCCGTTCGCGCTCGCCGCGATCGACCTGCTCGACCCCGAGGCTGCGCCCGGAACCGGCATCGGCACCGGGCACTACGCGCTCGACGTCGTCAGCATCATCGAGTCGACGCTCGACGACCCGCGCCCGATCCTCTCGCAGCAGCAGTTCAAGGCGCGCGGCGAGGCCGTCGCCGCGATGAAGCAGGAGGGCATCGAGTACGACCAGCGCATGGAGCTGCTCGAGGAGGTCACCTGGCCGAAGCCGCTCGACGAGCTGCTCGCCCAGGCCTTCGAGACCTTCGCGTCGAGCCAGCCGTGGGTGCGCGACTTCGAGCTCTCGCCGAAGTCGGTCGTGCGCGACATGTTCGAGCGCAGCATGTCGTTCGGCGAGTACGTCTCGTTCTACCAGCTCGCCCGCAGCGAGGGCCTGGTGCTGCGCTACCTCTCCGACGCGTTCCGCGCGGTGCGGCAGACCGTGCCGAACGACGCGAAGACCGAGGAGCTGCTCGACCTCATCGAGTGGCTCGGCGAGCTCGTGCGGCAGGTCGACTCGAGCCTCGTCGACGAGTGGAACGAGATGGTCGACCCCAGCGCGCACCTGCCTGAAGACGAGGCGGCGGTCGTGCCGCCCGCACCGCCATCGGTCGTGACGAACCGACGGGCGTTCACGGTGCTCGTGCGCAACGAGCTGTTCCGTCGCGTGCAGCTGGCCGCCCTCGAGCGCGACGACGAGCTCTCCGAACTCGACCCCGACGCCGGCTGGCCCGACGCCCTCGACCGGTACTACGCCGAACACGACGACCTCGGCACGGGTGCCGCGGCCCGCTCTTCGCAGCTCGTGGTCATCGACGAGACGGATGCCGCGGCCGGCGTCTGGCGTGTCGAGCAGATCCTCGACGACCCGGCCGGCGACCACGACTGGCGCATCCGCGCCGAGGTCGACCTCGAGGCCTCCGCCGAGGAGGGCACGGCCATCGTGCACGTGACGGAGGTCGTGCGGCTGTAGCTCGCGCTCCGGAACAGGCGCGATTCGCGCCGGCGCCCCGAGCACAGTCACGACACGCGCCCGCCGCCCGCTGAGTCCTGTTCCGAGTCAGGCGACCGCAGGCACCTACCAGCGGCGGAGCACGGTTCCCTTCGGCCCCGCGACGAGGCTCGATTCCGGAACGTCGTCGGCCACCACCGTGCCTGCCGCCACGACGGAGTCGCGGCCGATGCTCACGCCGGGCAGGATCGTCGCACCAGCGCCGATCCACACGTTCTCGGCGACGTCGATGGGTGCTCCGCTGAGATACCGGCGGCGCTCGCCGGGATCGACCGGGTGGCCCATCGTGATCAGCGTGGCGTTCGGGCCGATCATCACCCCCGCGCCCAGGCGGATGCCGGCGTAGTCCAGGAACGTGCAGTTCTGGTTGATGAACACGCGCTCGCCGAGTTCGAGTCGCAGGCCGTGGTCCGTGAAGAACGGCGGGGAGATCGTGACCCGCGGCGGGAGCGGGCGCCCGAGGATCTGCTCGAGCAGCCGCGTCCGGCCCGCCTCGTCGTCGAACGGCAGGACGTTCAGGCGCGACGTCAGCTCCGTGACCTCGAGCACCCGCCGGCTCATCGCGGCGAACTCGGCGCCGAGCACGCGCTCGCCCTGGGCGAGCAGCTCGGCGTCGTGGATCTGCATGAAACGGTCGGCGTCCATCCGACGATTCTCGCGCAGCAGCGCAGCAGCGCAGCAGCAGCGCGCGGAGCAGATCAGGCGATGGCGAGCATCGCCGCAGCGGCGAGGGCGAGCACGAGCCCCGCCCACTGCACGGGGGCGATGCGCTCACGCAAGACGAGCGCGGCGAGCAGGATCGTTCCGGCCGGGTACATGGCCCCGAGCACGGCGGCGATCGAGAGGTCGCCCGCGCGGATGCCGAAGAGCAGCAGCCCGTTCGCGACGGCGTCGACCACGCCGCAGGCCACGGCGAGTCGGATGCCGGTGGCGAGCGGCGAGCGGCCGGCCCGCGGCATCCGCTCGGTCGACGCGCCGGCGCTGGCGCTGGCACCTGCGCTGGCACTGGCAGCGACGCGCCCCCGAGCTCGCATCGCCGCGACGATCGCCACCACGCCGACCGCCGCGAACATGAGGGCCGCGTTGACGCCGCGATTGAGGATCAGCGGCACGATGCCGCTCTCGTCGGAGGTCTGGTCGATGGCGATGTAGAAGCCGCCGATGGCGGCGCCGGAGCCGATGGCCATCAGGATGCCGCGGAGCGACGGGCGGACGGCGCCGCGCTCGGGCACGAAGCCCACGAGCAGTACCGCGACGAGCGCGAGGCCGAGGCCCCAGTACCCGATCGCGTCGAAGCGCTCGCCCGCGAACACGAGCCCGTAGAGCACGGGCACGATCGCGGAGACCACGGCCGTCGTCGGCGAGAGGATGCTCATCGGCCCGATGGCGAGGCAGGCGTAGAGCAGGGCGATGCCGATGGCCCCGACCGCGCCCGAGATCGCACCCCAGGCCACGTCGTGCGGGCTCCATTCGCCGCCGATCACGGGCAGCGCGACGAAGAGCAGCACGCATCCCGACAGGGCGGCGACCGCGGTCGCGAGCAGGGCGCTGATGCGCTTCGCGGCGAGCCCGCCGAGGAAGTCTGCGGCGCCGAACACGAGCGCGCCCGTGAGCGAGAACACGGCCGTCAGCATGAGGCCACATCGTATCGGTGCGGATGCCGCGGCGACTGCCGAGAGCCCAATCACGACCGGCTGCAGAACGCCAGACCCCGCCCGGATTTCGCTCATCTGAGCACGGCCGGAACGGGTTGATGCTCGCCTGCGCGATCTCCCGTGAACACGATGTGAAATCGGCCGGATGATTCCCGGCAACCCCTTGGCAGGAGCCAAGCCGAATCATAGGCTGACGCGCAAAGTGGCCCCCGAGCCGGGGGAGTTCGCCTCCCGTAAACCCGAGTGCGAACGTCACATCGAATGACACAGGGGAGCGTCATGCAGGGTGGTCGTACCGTCCAACGCCTTTCCGCCATAGCGGCTACGGCCGCCGGGGCATTGATCGTCGGATTGTTGGGGGCGCCACCCGCGTTCGCCGCGACCGACGGCTCGGGCGTGGTGATCAACGAGGTGTACGCGCGAGGTGGCAGTGCCAACCAGCCGTACCTGAACAAGTTCGTCGAGCTCTACAACCCGACGAACTCGGCCGTCTCGCTCGCGGGCTGGTCGCTGCAGTACCGGTCGGCCACGAGCACCGGCGCCCCGGCGGCATCGGGCGTCGTCGAGCTGAGCAAGTCGATCCCCGCGAAGGGGTACTTCCTCATCGGGCTGAACAGCAACGGCGCCACGGGCGCGGCGCTGCCGACGCCCGACGTGTCGAAGGACGTCGCGCCCAGCGGCACGACCGGGTCGGTGTTCCTCGCGAACGTCGCGACCGCGATCAACCCCGGAACGGGCTCGATCGTCAACGCGGCCAACGTCGTCGACTACGTCGGCTACGGAGCCTCCCTGAACTTCGAGGGCGCGGTCGCCGCATACACCGGCACCAACGCCACCCCGGGCAGCATCTCCCGCACGGGCGGCCTGGACACCGACAACAACGCCGCGGACTTCGCGTTCAGCGCGACGCCCACCCCGCAGAACTCCGGCGCGGTCGTCGACCCCGAGCCCGAGCCCGACCCCGAGCTCGCGACCATCGCCGAGGTGCAGGGCTCGACCGACACGAGCCCGTTCGTCGGCAAGACGGTCACCGTCGAGGGCGTCATCACCGCCGACTACCGCACCGGCGGCTACAACGGCGTGACGATCCAGACCCCCGGCCCCGACACGACGCCCGGCGTCTCCGACGGCGTCTTCGTCTTCGGCATGCCCGCGGTCGGCGCGGTCGGCGACCTCGTGAAGGTCACCGGCGCGGTCAGCGAGTACTTCGGCCTCACCGAGATCACGGCGACGGATGCCGCGAGCGCCGAGGTCGTCACCGCAGGCGTCGGCGTGCCCGACGCCCAGCCGCTGCCCGACTCCACGGTCGGCGGCGTGCGCGAGGCGCTCGAGAGCATGCTCGTCGCACCCACCGGCACCTACCTGCTCTCGAGCACGCACGAGGTCTACAACTACGGCTCGCTGTGGCTCGCCGCGGGCGACTCGCTGCCGGTCAAGGGCACCGAGCTGGTCGACGCCGGCGCCGACGCGAACGCGATCGCCGCCGCCAACCGCGGCCGGCTGCTCGTGCTCGACGACGGCTGGAACGCGACCGTCACCTCCGCGGGGCACCCGGCCGACCAGCCGTACCTCACGAAGGACCAGGTCGTCCGCAACGGCGACCGCGTGATCCTGCCCTCGACGCCCTACGTGCTGAGCTACGGCTTCGACGCCTGGCGCCTGCAGCCGACCGCGCCGATCGACAGCACCAGCCCGGCATCCGCGAAGCCCACGTTCGAGACGCTCAACCCGCGTGTCGAGACCGCACCCGCGGTGGGCGGCGACATCCAGGTCGGCGTCTTCAACGTGCTGAACTACTTCACGACCCTCTCGAGCGAGAACGCCAACGCCCGCGGCGCAGCCACGGCCGAGGAGTTCGCGCTGCAGGAGACGAAGATCGTCAAGGCGATCACCGCACTCGACGCCGAGGTCGTCGCGCTGCAGGAGATCGAGAACTCGTTCAAGCTCGGCGAGGCACGCGACGAGGCGACCGCGACGCTCGTGGCCGCGCTGAACGAGGCCGAGGGTTCAGACGTCTGGGCGTACATCCCGACGCCGGCCTCGCTCACTGCAGCGACGACCGACTACATCCAGAGCGCGATCATCTACCGCACCGACGCCGTCACCCCGAAGGGCGACGCGCAGACCGTGCTGAATGAGGCCGTCTGGGGCAACGCCCGCGAGCCCATCGGGCAGGTCTTCGAACTGCCGAACGGCAACGACTTCTCGGTCGTCGCCAACCACTTCAAGTCGAAGAGCGGCTCCGGCACCCAGCCGGCCGATGGCCAGGGCTTCTTCAACGCCGACCGCGTCGCGCAGGCGGAGTCGCTCCTGACCCTCGCCGACTCGCTCGCCGCCGAGGCGGGCGAGGTGTTCCTGCTCGGCGACTTCAACTCGTACGCCGAGGAGGACCCGATCCAGGTGCTGACGGGCGCCGGGTACACCGACCTGCTCCCCGAACTCACCGACGACCAGTACACGTACACGTTCGACGGCGAGCTCGGCTCGCTCGACCACGCGCTCGGCAACGCCGCGGCCGTGCAGGGCGTGACGGGCATCGGCCGCTGGGCGATCAACTCGCCCGAGTGGAGCGACCGCCAGTACGAGAACGGCTCGCCCGACGACTCGGTCTTCCGCTCGAGCGACCACGACCCCCAGGTCATCGGTCTCGACAGCTCGAAGCTCACCGACGTGGTCGACATCAGCGTGATGACGATCAACGACTTCCACGGTCGCATCGAGCAGGCGGCCCCGTCCGCCGGTGCCGCGGTGCTCGCGGGAGCCGCAGACGCGGTCCGCGCCGAGAACCCGAACACGGTCTTCGCCGCGGCGGGCGACCTCATCGGCGCCTCGACGTTCACGTCCTTCATCCAGAAGGACTCGCCGACGATCGCCGCCCTCAACGCGGCCGGACTCGACGTGAGCGCAGCGGGCAACCACGAGTTCGACCAGGGATGGAAGGACCTCCGGGACCGCGTGCAGGGCGAGGCGGACTTCGAGTACATCAGCTCGAACGTGTTCCTCAAGGGCACGAACGAGACGGCGCTCGCGCCGTACTACACGCAGACCTTCGAGGGCGTCACGGTGGGCTTCATCGGCGCCGTCACCGAAGAGCTGCACTCGCTCGTCAGCCCCGCGGGCATCGCCGACCTCGACGTTCGCCCGATCGTCGAGTCGGTGAACGCGCAGGCCGCGAACCTCACCGACGGCGATGCCGCCAACGGCGAGGCCGACGTGCTCATCCTGCTCGTGCACGAGGGGGCGACGACCGCCGCCAAGGCGAGCGTCACCGACAGCTCCGTGTTCGGCAAGATCGTGGCCGGAGTCGACCCCGAGGTCGACGCGATCGTCTCGGCGCACACGCACCTCCCGTACAACCACGTCGTCGACGGCCGCCCGGTCGTCTCGGCCGGCCAGTACGGCGAGCAGTTCGGCCTCATGAAGCTCGAGGTCGACGGCAAGACGAAGGAGCTCGTCTCGATCACCAATGAGCTGAAGCCGCTCATGACGGTCGCGACGACGAACCCGCCGGTGCCCGCCAAGGCGCTCTACCCGGCCGACCCCGAGGTCGCGGCGATCGTCGCCGATGCCAAGGCGAAGGCCGACGTGCTCGGTGCGGTCAAGGTCGGCGACATCACCGCCGACTTCAACCGCGGCCAGATGCCGGGCACGGATGCGAACGGCAACCCCGTCACCGTCGAGGCGCGCGGCGCCGAGTCGACCATCGGCAACTTCGTCGCCGACGTGCAGCTCTGGGCGGCCAAGCAGGACGGCGCGGCCGACATCGCGTTCATGAACCCGGGCGGCATGCGCACCGACCTGAAGTTCAAGAGCACCGGTGCCGCCGATCCCGACGGCAACGTCACCTACCGCGAGGCGGCCAACGTGCAGCCGTTCGCGAACACCCTCTTCACCCAGACGCTCACGGGCGCCCAGGTCAAGCAGGTGCTCGAGGAGCAGTGGCAGCCGGCCGGCGCATCGCGTCCGTTCCTGAAGCTCGGCGTCAACGCCGGACTCGAGGTCATCTACGACCCGACGGCTGCGGCCGGATCCCGGGTGACCCACGTCTCGCTCAACGGCGTCGAACTCGACCCGGCGGCGAACTACAAGGTCGTGGCGAACTCCTTCCTCGCGGCCGGCGGTGACAACTTCTTCACCCTCGGCAAGGGCACGGGCCGCGCCGACACCGGCAAGGTCGACCTGCAGGCGATGGTGGACTGGTTCACCGCGAACAAGACGGCGACGCCCGACCTGGCGCAGCGCTCGGTGGGCCTCGTGCTGCCGGCGCCCGCCAACGGCACCGCCTACGTGCCCGGCGAGACGCTGAACCTCGCGCTGAGCTCGCTCGACTTCAGCACCACCGAGGTCGCCGCGGGCCAGGTCACCGTCTCGATCGGCGGCATCGCCGTCGGCACCGCGCCGGTCGACCGCACGCCGGTCGCCGCGACCGACGAGGGAGGCCGCGCCTCGCTCGCCGTCACGGTGCCGGAGGGCGTCAGCGGCGCGACCTCGCTCGAGATCGCGGTGGCCTCCACCAAGACGAGCGTGAGCGTGCCGATCACCGTCGAGGTGCCCGAGCCGCAGGCTCCGGTCACGACGATCACGGTCGGCGCGCCGAGCTCGCTGCTCGTGCGTGCCGGCAGCTCGGTGACCTACAAGGCGCAGGTCTACGCGCTCGACGGGTCGAAGCCGGTCGGCACCGTCTCGGTGTTCGACGGGTCGAAGCTCCTCGCCACGGTCGAGCTCACGGCAGCCCAGAACGGTCGCGTCAGCGTGACCGTGCCGAAGCTGTCGCGCGGCGTGCACCTGCTGCGCGCCACGTTCGACGGCGCCGAGCCGTACACCGACTCGCGCATGTTCCAGATCCCAGTCCTGGCCTGGTGATCCGACGGAGGGCGGCGGGCCTCGTGCCCGCCGCCCTTCGGCGCGCCCGGGCTCGTCCTGACGCGCTCGGCGCCCGCCCCCGCGCCGGGCCTCGTCTAGGCTGGTGCGCATGACCTCGAGGTGGGCCCGCGTCGCGCGCGGCGGCGTGATCGCCGCCTTCGCGACCTTCGTGGCCGCCCTCTCGCACACGGTCGGCGGCGGCTCGGCACCCGGAGCCCTGGCGATCGCCCTCTCGTTCGCGTTCTCGGCGCTGCTCTGCATCGCGGTCGTCGGCGCACGCCTCTCGCCCGCGCGCACGATCATCGCGGTCTCGATCACCCAGTTCGCCCTGCACGCGCTGTACTCGGTGCACGGGGCGTCGGGCGCGAACACGGCGGCCGGCACCGCTGCCGCCCACACGGCCGGTGCGCACCACCACACCGCCTTCGCGCTGCCGCTCGGCGCGGCATCCGCCTCACCGTTCTCCTACGACCTCTCGATGCTCGTGACCCACGTGGTCGCCGTCGCCGTCACGGTGCTCGCGATCCGTCGGGGCGACGCCGCCCTTCGCGCCGCGCTCGGTGCGGCCTCGCTCGTCGTGGCATCGGTGCTCCCGTCGATGCCCGTGCTCGAGGTGCGCGCACCGAAGGCCGCGATGGCTCGCGCCCGTGGCCGATTCGCCGCGCCGCGCGCGCTCGTCGGCCTGCTCCACCTCTCCTCGATGCGGCACCGCGGGCCGCCGCAGGGATTCGCCGCAGCCTGACGTCCCGACGTCCGGCCGCAACGCCCGAACCGAGTCGCACGATGCCTCCGCATCTGCTCGGTCGACGGCTCCGAATCACCTGTATCGCGCTGCGCCGAACATCGGCGTCGGCGCACCCCACGAAGAGGAAACCCCTGTCATGACCTTCCGTACCGCCGCCATCACCACGTCCGCCCTCGTCGGAGGCGCCCTGCTCGCGCTCGGCGCGCCCCTCGCCGCGAGCGCCCACGTCACCGTGACCCCCAGCGACACCGCCGCGGGCAGCTACAGCGTGCTGACCTTCTCGGTCGGGCACGGCTGCGAGGGATCGCCGACGACGACCCTCACCGTCGACATCCCCGACGAGATCCAGTCGGTCACGCCCACCGTCAACCCGAACTGGACGATCGAGAAGGTCGCCGACGGCGAGCGCACGAGCCAGGTCGTCTACACGGCGGTCACGCCCCTCGTCGACGGCTACCGCGACACCATCGCCCTGCAGATGCCGCTGCCCGAGGACGGCGCGGGCACGACGCTCGAGTTCCCGGTGCTGCAGACCTGCGAGACCGGTGAGACGAACTGGAACCAGCCCGTCGTCTCGGGCGAGGAAGAGCCCGAGCACCCCGCGCCGAGCATCACGGTGACCGAGGCGGTCGCGGGCGGCCACCACGGCGGCTCGACCGACGAGGCGGCCGAGGGCGACGAGCACGAGGCGGATGCCGCGGCAGACGCGGATTCGAGCGACACCGTCGCCCGGGTGCTCGGCATCGGCGGCCTCGCGGTCGGCGTCGTCGGCATCGTGCTCGCGCTCGCGGCACGTCGCACCCGCAAGGACGCGTGATGCCGGCCCGGCGCCGCGCACGCGGCGCGCTCGGGGCAGCACTGCTCGTCGCGGCATCCGCTCTGCTCGTCGCGGTGCCGGCGATGTCGGCATCGGCGCACAACTCCGTCGTCTCCACGACCCCGGCCAAGGGCGAGGTCGTGACCGAGCAGCCCGGAAACGTCTCGTTGACGACGAACGATGCACTGCTCGATCTCGGCACGGGCGCCGCGCTGCTCGTGCAGGGGCCCGACGGGCTCTACTACGGCGACGGGTGCGCCGTGATCGACGGTGCGACGGCCTCGGCCGCCGCCGACCTCGGCGAGGCCGGCACGTACACCGTGATCTGGCAGGTCGTCTCGACCGACGGCCACCCGATCTCGGGGGAGTGGACGTTCGACTGGCAGCCCGCCGAGGGCGCCGAGCTCGGCACCGGAACCGACGCCCCCGCCTGCGGCGGCGACGCGACCGGCGCGGCCGAGCCCGGCGCTGGTTCGTCGGGGTCGGACGACGCGTCCGATGCGGCCGACGACGGGGCGGATGCCGCGGCATCCGGTTCGACCGACCTGCTCTGGCTCGGGGCGGGCGTGCTCGTGGCCGTCGTCGCCGGCGTCGCGACCTGGCTCGTGGTGCGACGCAGGGACTGAGGCCGGGCGATCCGGCCGATGGCCTCGTCGCCGACCTGAGGATGGATCGGCTCACCCGTCGGGGGTGCTCGTTACACTCGACGGGTGAGCCGGAACCCCGAACCTGACCCCTACGACGGCGTGCCCTGGCCGCTCGACGAGTTCGCCCCTCCGGCCGACGAGTGGGCGCCGCCCGCCGATGACGGCTGGGTTCCGCCCGAAGACGACGGCTTCCGCGGCGCACCTCGATCGGCTGCCGCGTCGACACGCGCGTCGACGCCTGCCCGGCTCGCCCCGATCGACCCGCAGTCGGTGCGGGCCGCGCCCGCCCGGTTCGACAGCGCACACGAGGCGTTGCACACGGTCTTCGGGTACGACAGCTTCCGCGGCGAGCAGGCCGAGATCATCGCGCAGGTCGCCGGCGGCGGCGACGCGGTCGTGCTCATGCCCACGGGCGGCGGCAAGAGCCTCTGCTACCAGATCCCGTCGCTGCTTCGCGAGGGCACGGGCATCGTCGTCTCCCCGCTCATCGCGCTCATGCACGACCAGGTCGACGCGCTGCAGCGCAACGGCGTGCGCGCCGCCTACCTGAACTCCAGCCAGCAGTCCTTCGAACGTGCCGAGGTCGAGCGGGCGTATCTCGCGGGTGAGCTCGACCTGCTCTACATCGCGCCCGAGCGCCTGAGCTCCGAGCCGGTCAAGCGGTTCCTGCAGCAGGGCACGGTCGCGCTGTTCGCGATCGACGAGGCGCACTGCGTCGCCCAGTGGGGTCACGACTTCAGGCCCGACTACCTCGCGCTGTCCGAGCTCAGCGAGCGCTGGCCCGACGTGCCGCGCATCGCCCTCACGGCGACCGCGACCGAGGCCACGCACCGCGAGATCACGACGCGACTCTCGCTCGAAGACGCCAGGCACTTCGTGTCGAGCTTCGACCGCCCGAACATCCAGTACCGCATCGCGCCCAAGTCGGAGGTGCGCAAGCAGCTCCTCGAGTTCGTGCGCAGCGAGGGCGTCGACGCCGAAGGCACGCCCGTCGCGGGCATCGTCTACGCGCTGTCGCGCGCGAGCACCGAGAAGATCGCGGGCTTCCTCGCCCAGAACGGCGTCAACGCCCTGCCGTACCATGCCGGTCTCGACGCCGGCGTGCGCCGCCGCACGCAAGAACGGTTCCTCCGCGAAGACGGCGTGGTCGTCGTGGCGACCATCGCGTTCGGCATGGGCATCGACAAGCCCGACGTGCGCTTCGTCGCCCACGTCGACCTGCCGAAGTCGGTCGAGGGCTACTACCAGGAGACGGGGCGTGCCGGCCGCGACGGCCTGCCCGCCACGGCGTGGCTCGCCTACGGGCTGCAAGACGTGGTGCAGCAGCGCCGCATGATCGACGAGAGCCCCGGCGACCTCGCGCATCGGCGCCGTCTCGCGTCGCACCTCGACGCGATGCTCGCCCTGTGCGAGACCGTGCAGTGCCGCAGGCAGAACCTCCTCGCCTACTTCGGCCAGCCGAGCGAGGCATGCGGCAACTGCGACACCTGCCTCGAGCCGCCCGTCGCGCTCGACGGCACGGTGCCCGCGCAGAAGTTCATGTCGACGATCGTGCGACTCGAGCGTGAACGGCGTCAGCGTTACGGCGCGGGGCACCTCATCGACATCCTCCGCGGCAAGCAGACCCCGCGGGTCGGCCAGTACGGCCACGACACGCTCGCCACGTGGGGCATCGGCGCCGACGTGTCCGAGCAGCAGTGGCGCGGCATCGTGCGACAGCTGCTCGCGCAGGGACTGCTCGCGACCCACGGCGAGTACGGCACGCTCTCGGTCACCGACACGGGCAACGAGGTGCTTTCGGGCACGCGCACCGTCATGCTCCGAGCCGAGCCCGAACGCGCCGCCTCGCGGCGGGGCCCGAAGGCCGCGTCGGCCGCAGCCGATCTCAGCCCCGACGATGCCGAACTGTTCGAGGCGCTGCGCGCCTGGCGGGGCGCCGAGGCCCGCGAGCAGGGCGTGCCCGCGTACATCGTGTTCGGCGATGCCACGCTGCGCGCGGTCGCGACGGAGCGACCCCGTTCGGTCGCCGGGCTCGACGGCATCTCGGGCATCGGCGTGAAGAAGCGCGAGGCCTACGGCGACGCGCTCGTCGCCGTCGTCGACGCGCACCTGGCGCGCTAGCGCTGCGCTCTGCCGGGCGGGCGGCGAGCGGGCATCCGCACCGCACCCGCTCGTCGTGCGCTGGTGCGCGGGCATCCGCACCGAGCCCGCTCGTCGTGCGCTGGCCGGTGGCATCCCGATGCGCGACGCGCCCGATCCCGGCGGGACCGCGGCATCCGAATCATTCCTTCTCGTCTGGTATTTGATCTGATACAGTACCTATCGAGATGAACAACAGGCGATGCCGAGACGGCAGGCGTCCTGACATCAGAAGACGGCGGCCCGAGTGCTGCAACACCCGAGCCGCCCACGCAACCGAGTCGTTCAGTGCGAAGCCGAACGCGAGACCAGTGCGCGCCGCCAGCGTACCGCCCAGCGCTGAACCGACTCCGAAGAGCCTGCCCGACCGGGTGGGCTCGACTGAGATCGGAGAAACCGCATGCCCACCGCGACACCGGGGCTGGCCCTCGAGGCCAGGAACCTCGTCAAACGCTATCCGCAGGGCCGGCGCAAGCCGCCCGTCACCGCCCTCGACGGGCTGAGCTTCGGCGTCGAGGAGGGCACCGTGTTCGGGCTCCTCGGTCCGAACGGCGCCGGCAAGTCGACCACCGTGAAGATCCTCGCGACGCTCAGCGCGGCCGACTCGGGTGACGCGTTCGTCGCCGGCTTCGACGTTCGCGGCCGGGCGGCCGACGTGCGTCGGTCGATCGGCTTCGTCGCCCAGAAGCAGGTCTCCGACCCCATGGACACCGGCCTCGAGAACCTCGTGCTCGCCGGACAACTGCACGGCATGGGCACCCGCGATGCGAGGTCGCGGGCCGGTGACCTGCTCGATCGCTTCGGCCTCGCCGCTGCGGCGCGACGCCAGGTGAAGACCTACTCCGGCGGCATGGCCCGAAAGCTCGACGTCGCGATCGGGCTCATGCATCACCCCGCCGTGCTCTTCCTCGACGAGCCGACCACCGGGCTCGACCCCGAGGCGCGCACCGAGATGTGGGCCGAGATCGAGCGCATGGCTGCCGACGAACGCACCACGGTGCTGCTCACCACGCACTACCTCGAAGAGGCCGATCGCCTCGCCAGCCGTCTCGCGATCGTCGCGAACGGCCGGGTCGTGACCGAGGGCGAGCCGGAAGAGCTGAAGGCGGCGCTCCGCGGCGACGCCATCGTGCTCGAACTGCTCGACGCCGCCGATGTCGATGGCGCCCTGACGCTCATCGGGCGCAGCCCGGTGTTCCGCGACGTGGTGCGCGAGGGGCGCACCGTGCGGGCGCGCACCGACGAGGGCGGGCAGGCGCTGCCGCTCGCGCTCGCCATGCTCGACGCCGAGCGGCTGCGGGTCGCGTCGGCGACCGTCGCGAGGCCGAGCCTCGATGACGTCTACCTCGCCCACACCGGGCGTTCCTTCTCGTCGGCGCACAGCGAGGGCTCGGCGACCGACCAGGCGACGCCCACGATCGACGGCCCCGCGACCGACGGCCCCGCGACCGACGGCCCCGCGACCGCAGAGGAGCGTGCAGCATGACCGCCACGACCACCACGACACGCGCCGCCACGCGCGGCACGGCGTCACGTCCGTCGCGCGCGGGCACGGGATTCCTCCGACACACGGCGGTGCTGACGCTCCGGCAGCTTCGCGCGGCGGTGCGGGTTCCGGCGTTCGTCGTCATGAACCTCGTGCAGCCGCTCATCTGGCTCCTGCTGTTCGGGCAGCTCTTCAAGTCGGTCGTCGAGATCCCGGGCTTCTCGGGCGGCGCCGACTACCTCGAGTTCCTCACGCCGGGCATCGTCGTGATGATGGCCCTGTTCGGCAGCGCGTGGGCCGGCACGTCGTTCATCGAGGACATGAACCGCGGCGTCATGGATCGCCTGCTCACCTCGCCGACGCATCGCGGCGCGCTCATGGTCGCCTCGCTCGTCTACCAGGCGGTGCTCACGTTCGTGCAGACGCTCATCGTGCTGGGCGTCGCGTGGCTGCTCGGTGCGCGCTTCGACGGCGGACTCGCCGGCGTGCTCGTGCTGCTCGCGGCGGCGATGCTGCTCACCGCCGCGTTCTCGGCGCTCTCGAACGCGGCGGCGTTGCTCGCCCGCGACCAGAACATCCTGATCGGGCTCTCGCAGCTCATCACGATCCCGCTCATGTTCCTGAGTTCGGCGCTCATGGACACGTCGCTGTCGGCCGGCTGGGTCGCGGATGTCGCGCGCTTCAACCCGTTCGAATGGGCGGTCGTCGCCGGGCGCGAGGCGCTCCTCTCGGCCGATCCCGACTGGGCGAGCGTGTGGTCGCACCTCGGATACCTCGCGGCGTTCACGCTGGTGCTCGCCTGGCTCGCGACCCGCGCCTTCCGGGTCTACCAGCGCAGCGCGTAGGGGCGAGGCGCGGACGGCACCGGTCGGTTCGCGACGGTTGCAGAGGCCACGGACGTCAACGTCCGTGGCCTCTCGGCGCTTCCGGTGCGAGCTCGATCGGGATCCCCCTGGGTGCGCGTGGGCGTCGTCCGGGCACCCCCGATCGTCGACCGGGGGTGCCCGGTATTCTCGAAATGTTTACGTTACCGTAGCAGAAATGTTTGCGTTGACATTTCGAGAACGGCGCCCCTAACCTGACGACGTCAGGAGCCTGAGGCGGCATCTCGGGCGCAACAGGACGCCACGCACGGCAGAACAGAGAGGTTCGCAGAATGCATCACCGTACCCTTCGGATCGCGGTCGGACTCGCGATCGCGGCGCTCGCGATATCGGTCGCGAGTCCCGCGAGTCCCGCGAGCGCCGCACCACCAGAGGACCAGATGCCCGTGCTCACCGGACCGGAGCTCGCAGCATCGTGGACGGCGCCGCTCAGCACCGTCGGCCGCTACGTCGTCGACGCCGACGGTGACCGGTTCAAGCTGAAGTCCGCCAATTGGGACGGCGCGCAGGGCCACTGGAGCGGCAGCGGCGACAAGAACGATCCCGCCAACCACAACAGCGGCATCAGCTACGACATCCCGATGGGGCTGGATCGGGTGCCGATGGCCACCCTCATGAGCGACTTCCACGGCGTCGGCATCAACAGCATCCGCCTGTCCTTCTCGAACGAGATGCTCGGCATGACGGCGCCGGTTCCGGATGTCGCGGTCACGGCGAACCCGCAGCTGAAGGGCAAGACGCCGCTGCAGGTGTTCGACGCGGTCGTCGCCGCGCTCACCGCCGACGGATTCGCGGTGATCCTCAACGACCACACCACCACCTCGCACTGGTGCTGCGGCACCAACGACGGCAACGAGCGGTGGAACAGCAGCCAGACCACCGAGAAGTGGATCAGCGACTGGGTGATGCTCGCGACCCGCTACAAGGACAACGCTCGCGTGGTCGGCATGGACCTGCGCAACGAGGTGCGGCGCGACATCCTGAACGACGCGAACTGGGGCTGGGGCGACGACCACGACCTGTACCAGGCGTACCAGCGCGCCGGCGTCGCCATCCAGAAGGCGAACCCCGAGGTGCTCGTCGTCATGGAGGGCATCAACTGGCAGGGCATCCCGCTCGACGGCCTGTTCCACGACCGCCCGCACCTCAAGCCCGTCGCGAACCTCTCGAACGCCCTCCCATATCCGGACAAGCTCGTCTACGCGGCGCACATCTACGCCTACACCGGGCCGAAGCACACGGGTGCCACCGGACTCGGTGAAACGCATGATGCCCGCTATCGCGACCTCACCGCGAGCGAGCTCGCGGCCGAGGTGAACCGGGCCGCGGCGTTCGTCAACACGGCGAATCAGCACTACACCGCCCCCGTGTGGTTCAGCGAGTTCGGCATCGGCCACGCCAGCGACACCGGCGCCCTCGACAAGGCCTGGTGGGCGAACTTCACCGACATCCTCATCGCCAACGACAGCGACTTCGCCGCGTGGCCGCTCGTGGCGCAGGCGAAGGCCGACGGCACGTTCGTCGACGGCTACGCCCTCCTCGCCTACAAGCCCGACGGCACGAAGCTGAGCATCGCCGACGACTGGCGCTTCCCGCAGTGGAAGAAGCTCGTCAACGCGACGGGCAAGACCGGCCAGGTCGCGCCCGTCGCCCGCTGGAACATGCTCGGCAGTGGAAGCTTCGTCGACAGCCAGTCGTCGCTGCGCATGCTGCAGGCGGGCGACTGGTCGCCTGGCCAGTGGAAGGGCACCTGCCCCGACAGTCAGCGCCTGCAGGGCATCGCGCGGAGCACCAACCGCGCGCTCTGCACGGACGTCGGCGGCATCGCCACCTCGAACCCGCGCGTGCAGAGCGGGCAGGGGAACATCACGAACGACTGGGCCTCGGGGTACGACAAGCTGCAGTGCAACCCCGGCGAGGTCGGCGTCGGCTACAGCCTGGGCACCGGCGGCGGCACCAAGGCGGCGATGTGGAATCTCGTCTGCGCGACGAGCACCACCGCGCTGCCCGCCAGCCAGGGCCGCCTGATCTGGTTCGACCAGGGTGACAACCGCCCGGCCGGCGGCGGCTCGACCGCGAGCGACTGGGCCCCAGGCAACTACAAGGGCCAGTGCAGGGACACCGAGTACATCGCCGGCGTGGCGTACACCTACCGCTGGAACCACGGCGGCGTGCCCGACGCGCTGCTCTGCAAGCCGCTGGCCTGATCGGCGGATGACGGAGGGGCCGGGTCGCAGCAGCGACCCGGCCCCTTCGCGTTCCCCGCTCAGGTGAGCGGGGGGAGCCGCACCTCGTGCAGCACACGGCCGCCGAGGTCGCGCATGGTGAGCACGAGCGCCTCGGGGCTCGCCTCGCCGTCGATCCACGCGGCCGCCTCGTCGGAGGCGGTGTCGGCGTCGGGCCCGCCGCTGATGAGCTGCGCGTACGGGAACTCGGCCGTCGCCGGCATCCAGGTCTGGTAGTGCGTGTGCCCCGAGACGACGATCTGGGCGCCCCATTCGACGAGCGCGTCGTGCCAGGCATCGCGGCTCATGCGGCTGAACCAGTCGTACCCGTCGGCGTCGTAGTCGACGACGGTCTCGTCGATCCACCGCAGCGGGATGTGGCAGAACACCACGCGGTACGGGGCATCCGCGAATTCGGGTCGGGCCGTGATCTCGCGCAGCCACTCGGCCTGCTCGGCGCGCAGTGGCTCGAACGCGACGCGCCCCTCGAAGGTCGGGTGGGCGTCGGGCTTGTCCTCGCCGGTGTGGAGGACGATGCACGCGACCGGCCCGATGCGGAACGCGGTGAACGGCCGCCCCTCGGGCGTGGCGACGAAGTCCTCGAGCTGGTAGGCCCAGGTGCCGCGCACGTCGTGGTTGCCCACGACGATCGCGAGGGGGCGCCCGGCGCTCACGTCGAGGCCGGCGGGATTCAGCACCGTCGTGGTGAACCACGACGGGTCCTTCCAGTCGTTGCACAGGTCGCCGTTCCAGACGAGCACGTCGACCTCGGGCGTGGCCTCGTGGAGGGCCCGCATGGTGTCGTCGCGCTGGTGGGTGTCGTTCCACACGGCGAAGCGTGCGGTGTCGGATGCCGCGTCCAGCGTGCGCACGGACTTCCAGTCGCTCTCGTGGCGTGCGCCCGAAGGGCCGACCGTCTCGGTGATCGCCCGGATGCGCACTGCGGTGCCCGCGGGCAGGCCCTCGGCCCGGACTCGCAGCACCCGGTCGCCCTGCGGCACCATGCCGAACGCGTCGCTCGTCACGGTGCCGCGTGCACCGCCGGCCGAGTCCCATTCGAGCCAGCCGCGGCTGAGCTGCGCAACGCCCCAGACGACCTCGAAGCCGTCGGCGCGCGGCGCCATCACGACCGGCGGGCTCGTCACGATCCCGGTCATCGCGTCGCTCCCAGGTCGATCACGAAGCGGAACCGGAGGTCGTCGTCGAACCACATCGTGAAGTTCGTCCCCCAGACGTTGTTGTGCAGGTTCACATGGAGCCCGTCACCGGGATCGGGGATCGCGTTGTCGAAGCGGTAGAGCGCGCGGCGGCCCACGGCGACGAGTGCCGCGTCGACGGGGCGCAGCGAGAAGCCCTGCGCGGCCGTGTGGGTCACCTCGGTGACGGCGTGCAGGTTGCGGTTGCCGTTGCGAACGACGGACTGCGGGTCGACCGCCGTCCCGAGCTTCGCGAGTCGCCAGTCGCCGGGCTCGACCCGTGGGCGGAACCCGAGCCAGCTCGCCTCGGGGAGCCGGGAGGCGTCCTTGTCGCGGAGATCGAGCGTGACCTCGATCGGCCCGGGCTCGCCCGGGAACCGATAGGAGAGGCGGATGTCCCGTGCCCCGCCCCAGGCCTCGCACGCCGCCGCGGGCAGCGCGAGCCGCACGGCGAACACGGTGTCGGCGCCGTCGGCGATGCGTTCCGCCGAGATCGCGCGCGGCGCGAACGTCGTCGCGGGCAGGGTTCCGGCGATCGCGAGCCCCGGCTTCGCCTGGTCGGGCACGGCCCACATGGCGTTCTCGTCCAGGTCGCGGCAGTACTCCCGCAGCCAGCGGGCCTCGTCGCGCTCGTCGAACGTCTCGTACCGGTAGGCGGCGAGCGGGTGCTCCGGCCCGGCCCACTCCGTGCCGTCGGCGTCGACGAGGGAGACGAGCGAGCCGTCGTCGCCGAATCGAACCCGGTAGCCGCCCGCGCTGTGCTCGCCCCAGAGGTCGATCGCCTTGCGTGCGGCCGTCGACGGTGAGACGTCGCCGGTCGGAGCCGTCTCGGCGATCGCGGCATCCGCCTCGGCACGACGTTCGGGGGAGAGTGCCGCGAGTGCGCGGTCGAGGTGGGCACGCTGCTCGGCCCACGAGCGCTCGAACGCCGAGAAACCGAGTCCCTGCGGGCTCGGGTGCTCCGAGTAGGCCCAGGCGTACTCGTCGAACCCGGGCGGGTTCGCCGTCGGATCGACGACGTCGGCCGCGCGGGCCCGCTGGAAGTCGCCCTTCTCGTAGTTGACGTAGTCGGGAAGGTAGGTCTTCAGGTCCTGCCCCCAGGTGTGCTCGGCCGCGAGCAGCAGGCCGTCGCTGAACGCGTCGCATTCCTCGGTGCCGGGCACGAGCGCGCCGAAGAAGACCCATGCCGTTCGCAGGCGCAGCAGTGCGCGGAGCCGCGCCGTCTGCACGGGGTCGCTCGCGACGCCGTGGATCCAGGTGTCGCCGATCTCCTGCTCGAGCACCGGCAGGCTCGCGCGGGCGGCGACCGCCTCGCGGCTGAAGGCGTCGAGCGTCGAGGCGATCACCCTGGCGCCCGGGTGTGCGGCCTGGAGCGCGGCGAACAGCGCCTCGACCTCCTCGACGGGGGGCGGGCCGAAGTTGTCGCCGGTGTGCGCGAGGTGCAGTGCCTCCGTGCCGCCGGGCACCACGGCCACCCCGAGCTCGGTGGCCCCGTAGCTCCGGGCGTAGTTGACGACGACCTCGCTGCCGTCGGGGGCGCGCCAGACGAAGAACTCCGGCACGTCGGGCACCGCGGAGGCCCCGTTGACGCCGAGGTGCAGGAAGTCGAGGCCGCCCCGGGCGAGGAAGGGTACGAGGCCGATCGTGTGGCCCGGGACATCCGTCATCTTCGCTGCGCTCGTGGCGTGACCGAAGCGGGCGTCGAGCCTGCGGCCGATCGCGATGGCGTGCTCGACGAGCCCCGCGTCCATGAGCTCGGTGTGCGTCGTCATCGGCAGGCCGTGCCAGGTCACGTGACCGGCCCGGATCGCACGCTCGAGGGCGGTGCGCTCGCCGTCGTCGCCGAGCCGGAGCGCCTCGTGGATCAGCCAGGAGCCCGTGGTCCAGACGAACCGCGCGGGCCCGTCGCGGCGCTCGAGCTCCTCGGCGAGCTCGATCGCGCGGGGGAGGTATTCGTGCACGTACCGGTCGGTGACGTTCGCGGCGGTGTCGGTGAAGCCGAGGTCGAGGTGCGTCTTGAAGACGACGTGGACGGTGGTGATCATGCGTGCATCCAAACTGCGGTGTCGGGGATGGGTCTTCTCGGGTCGTGGTGCCTTCGAGCGGCGGGTGCAGCTCGCGGTGAACCACGGGGCTCAGGGTCGGGAACCGGGGTGCGCCCCGGAATCATGCGGGTCTCGGTGAGCGTGACGTCATTGTGATCTTCGGGTTCCCGGCTTCTGTTTGCGTAAACATTATTGTCGCGTATACGGTGATGGCAACGCAAACATTCACGAAGGAGTGCGGACGCGAATGACGAACTCATCGCCCACCCGAGGTGCGGAAGCAGGCCGCGGATGACCGTGGCGCACGCGCATGCCCAGACCCCCGCCGGGGTCTCCACCGAGACGTACGCGACGGTCGCCGCGACCGGCGCAGCATCCGGGGGCACGACCGGCCGCACCGTCGGAACCCGCCGCAGGCGGGCTCGTCGCAACTGGGCGGGATGGTGGTTCGTCGGGCCATTCATGCTCATCTTCACGCTCGTGTTCATCGCGCCGCTGGTGTACGCGATCTACCTCTCGCTCTTCCGCGAGACGCTCATGGGCGGCAACTCGTTCGTCGGGCTCGAGAACTACGCCATCGCCCTGGTCGACCCGAAGTTCTGGGAGGCCATGCTCCGGGTCTCGTTGTTCCTGCTCGTGCAGGTGCCGATCATGCTCGGACTCGCGCTCTTCGCCGCACTCGCACTCGACAGTGCGCGGCTGCGCTGGGTGCCGTTCTACCGGCTCTCGATCTTCCTGCCCTACGCCGTTCCCGGTGTCGTCGCGGTGATGATCTGGGGCTACATGTACGGCTCGCAGTTCGGCCTCGTCGCCGACCTGAACCGGTTCTTCGGCATGCAGCTGCCCTCTCCGCTGGCCGAGAACCTGATCCTGACGTCGATCGGCAACATCGTCACGTGGGAGTTCGTGGGCTACAACATGCTCATCTTCTTCTCCGCGCTGAAGGCCGTGCCGCAGGAGCTCTACGAGGCGGCCGAGATCGACGGCGCCGGCACGTTCCGCACGATCTTCTCGATCAAGCTGCCCTCGATCCGCGGCGCGATCGTCATCGCGACGATCTTCTCCGTGATCGGCAGCTTCCAGCTCTTCAACGAGCCGTCGATCCTGCAGACGATCGCCCCGAACTCGATCACCACCTACTTCACGCCGAACCTCTACGCCTTCAACCTGTCGTTCGCCGGCTCGCAGTTCAACTACGCCGCCGCGATCGCGATCATCTCGGGAGTCATCACCATGATCGTCGCCTACCTCGTCCAACTCGGCGGCGACCGGAACGGGACGAAGGCATGAGCGCGGTCGAATCGGGCGTCGGGTCCAGGCCGGCGCCGAGCCGGCTCGCGAGCGGCAGGATCGCTCGCCGGCCGGGCAGGCGAGACCGGGCGACGCCGCGGCACAAGCGCGCCTCCATCACCCTCGGCATCCTGATGACGGTCATGCTGCTCTACTGCCTCGTGCCGCTCTGGTGGCTCGTCGTGAGCTCGACCAAGACGATGGACTCGCTCTACGACTCCTTCGCGTTCTGGTTCAGCGGCGAGTTCGCCCTCTTCCAGAACATCGTCGACACGTTCACCTACCAGGACGGCATCTTCCTGCGCTGGCTCGGCAACACCTTGGCCTACGTCGTCGTGGGTGCCGGCGGTGCCACGTTGTTCGCGACGCTCGCCGGCTACGGGCTCGCGAAGTACGACTTCCCGGGCCGGCGCTGGGTGTTCGCGATCATCCTCGGCGCGATGGCCATTCCGGCCTCGGCGCTCGCGGTGCCCCAGTTCCTGCTCTTCAGCGGGCTCGGGCTGACGAACACGCCCTGGTCGGTGATCATCCCCTCGATGGTGAGCGCCTTCGGCCTCTACCTCGTCTGGGTGTACGCCCGTGAAGCGATCCCCGACGAGCTGCTCGAGGCCGCACGCCTCGACGGCGCGGGCGAGATCCGCATCTTCTTCGTGATCGCCCTGCGCCAGCTCGCACCGGCCCTCATCACGGTGCTGATGTTCACCGTCGTCGCGACCTGGAACAACTACTTCCTGCCCCTCATCATGCTGAGCGACGCGCAGTGGTACCCGCTACCGGTCGGCCTCGCCCAGTGGTCGGCGCAGTCGAGCGCGATCGGCGGCCAGGCCATCCCGAACCTCGTCATCACGGGCTCGCTCCTCACCGTCATCCCGATCTCGGCGGCGTTCCTCTACCTGCAGCGCTACTGGCAGTCGGGACTGACCGCCGGGAGCGTCAAGTAGTCCGGCCCGCCCGGCGAAGCCGGTACGCCGGCACCCCAAACCCCAGAACACCAAGCGAAGGGAACCACAGCAATGGAACGAAACACCACCCGCCGATGGATGCGACTCGGAGCCGTCCTCGGCTCCGGTGCGCTGCTCGTCGGCGTGCTCTCGGGCTGCAGCGGCGCAGCACCGGGCGCCGACAGCGGCGAGACCGACACCGACGCCGCGCTGGCGCAGGACGTCACGCTCACCTGGTGGACGTGGAGCGACAACACCCAGGCGCAGGCCGACGCCATCTCCGAGGCGTACCCGAACGTCACGTTCGACGTCGTCAAGCTCGAGAACCCCGACGCCGTCGTCACGAAGCTCCAGAACGCCGTCAAGGCGGGCAAGGGCGCTCCCGACATCGTGCCGGTCGAGTACCAGACGGTGCCGCAGCTGACCCTCGGCGGTGCCCTCGCCGACCTGACGCCCTACGGCCTCGACAGCTACGAGAGCTCCTTCACCGCGTCGACGTGGAACTCCGTCAACGTCGAGGGCAAGCTCGTCGCGATGCCGTCGGACTCCGGCCCCATGGTCATGATCTACAACACGGGGCTCTACGAGAAGGCGGGCATCACCGAGGCCCCCACCACGTGGGACGAGTTCGCCACGGCCTCGGCGGCGATCCACGCTGCCGACCCCGAAGCGTACATCGCGAACAGCGGCGACGCCGGCTTCTTCACCAGCATGATCTGGGCGTCGGGCGGCCAGCCGTTCACGACCGACGGTGAGAACGTCACCATCGACCTGCAGGACGAGGGCACGAAGAAGTTCGCGGACTTCTGGGGCGAGCGCCTCGCAGCCGGCGAGCTCTCCGGCCTGTCCACCTGGTCGGACGAATGGACCAAGGCGCTCACCCAGGACAAGCTCGGCACCCTGCTCATGGGCTCCTGGATGATCAGCGGCATGGACGACTACGGCCCCGCCGGCCGGTTCGAGGTCGCTCCGATGCCGACGTGGGACGGCGAGCCGGCTTCGGCCGAGAACGGCGGCAGCGGCCTTGCCGTCACCGCGCAGAGTGCCAACAAGGCCGCCGCGGCCGGTGTCCTGAAGTACCTCGCGGAGGGCGAGGGGCGTGCGCTGTTGAACGAGAACGGCTTCCCGTCGACGATCGCCGACCTCGAGAACCCCGAGTGGCTCGACCACCCGTACGAATCGTACGGCGGCCAGCCGGCGAACCAGGTCGGCGCGGCCTCGGCCGAGTCGGTCCTGCCCGGGTGGCAGTACCTGCCGTACCAGGGCTA
This sequence comes from Agromyces sp. Leaf222, assembly GCF_001421565.1. NCBI lineage: Bacteria > Bacillati > Actinomycetota > Actinomycetes > Micrococcales > Microbacteriaceae > Agromyces > Agromyces sp. Leaf222. Next base: position 421,453 of record NZ_LMKQ01000002.1, read on the forward strand.
TGCGAACAACGTCTTCTCCGACTCCGTCGGCAAGGCGCTCGGCTCGGGCGGCGACCTGAACGAGGCGCTCCTCGAGTGGCAGGACACCCTCGTCAAGTTCGGCGACGAGCAGGGCTTCACGGTCAATCAGTAGGACGCATCATCCCGCGGGGCAGTCGCCGTCACGGCGGCTGCCCCGCGGTCCATTTCTCGATACAGGACCAGCGCATGCCCAACTTCACCATCGGTGACACCGACTTCCTCCTCGACGGCTCGCCCCACCGCGTGCTCTCCGGCGCGCTGCACTACTTCCGCGTGCACCCCGACCAGTGGCGCGAGAGCATCCGCAAGGCGCGCCTCATGGGCCTCAACGCCATCGAGACGTACGTGCCGTGGAACGAGCACTCCCCGACCCGCGGCGAGTTCCGCACCGCCGGGCAGCTCGACCTGGCGCGATTCCTCGACCTGGTGCACGCCGAGGGCATGCACGCGATCGTGCGGCCCGGCCCCTACATCTGCGCCGAATGGCATGACGGCGGCCTTCCCTCGTGGCTCGTCGCCGACGAGGCGATCGTGCTGCGATCGCACGACGAGGCCTACCTCGCGGCCATCGGGGAGTACCTCGACGAGGTCTACGCCATCGTGCGTCCCCGCCAGGTCCAGCTCGGCGGCCCCGTGATCCTCGTGCAGATCGAGAACGAGTACGGTGCCTACGGCGCCGACGAGGACTACCTCCGCCGGCTCACCGAGCTGACCCGCGAGCACGGCATCGACGTGCCGCTGACCACCGTCGACCAGCCGTTCGACGAGATGCTCGAGAACGGAAGCCTCGACGGCCTGCACCGCACGGGGTCGTTCGGCTCGCGGGTGGGGGAGCGGCTGGCCACCCTGCGCCGCCACCAGCCGACCGGTCCGCTGATGTGCTCCGAATTCTGGTGCGGATGGTTCGACAGCTGGGGCGAGATCCACCACACGACCTCGGCGGAGGACGCCGCCCGCCAGCTCGACGAACTGCTCGCGGCCGGGGCATCCGTCAACGTCTACATGTTCCACGGCGGTACCAACTTCGCCTTCACGGGCGGCGCGAACGACAAGGGCACGTACCGCCCGATCGCGACCTCGTACGACTACGACGCGCCGCTCGCCGAGGACGGCACGCCGACCGAGAAGTTCTGGCGCTTCCGCGAGGTCATCTCGAAGTACGCCCCGGTGCCCGACGAGGTGCCGGCCGAACGAGCGGATGCCCCCGAGCTCGACGTGCTCCTCGACCGCAGCGCCTCGCTGTGGTCGGTGCCGATCTTCGAGTCGCAGCCCTTCGACCGTCTGCCGGTCGCCGCGGAGTTCGGCTCGATCCGGGGATTCATGCGGTACTCGACGCAGATCGAGCACGGCGGGCTGCTCGCCTTCGGCGAGGTGCGCGACCGGGCCCAGGTGTTCGTCGACGGGGCGTTCGTCGGCACGCTCGACCGTGAGCTCCACGAGCGGGTGCTCCCGCTGCCGGAGGACGCGCGCGGAGAGCTCACCGTGCTCGTGGAGAACCTCGGCGGGGTGAACTACGGGCCCCGCCTCGGCGAGGCGAAGGGGCTCATCGCGCCCGCGACCCTCGACGGCGTGCCGCTCACCGAATGGTCGGCCGCCCCGATCCTGCTCGACGACCTCGCACCCGTGCGCACCGCGCTCGCGGCCGGGCTCGCGGCCGGGCCCGGCGCCGGCTCGCAGCGGCGCGGCGCCCCGCTCTCGGGTGGCGCCCCGCTCTCGGGTCCGGTGTTCGCGAGCGGCACCTTCGAGGTGGAGTCGTCGGCCGACCTCCAGCTCGAGCTGACCGGCTGGACCAAGGGCGTCGTGTGGGTCAACGGCGTGAACCTCGGACGCTACTGGAGCCGCGGCCCGCAGCGCACGCTCTACGTGCCGGCGCCCGTCGTGCGCGCGGGCGAGAACGAGCTCCTGATCTTCGAGAGCCTCGGTGCGGTCTCGGCGAGCGCCCGCTTCGTCGCGCACCCCGAGCTCGGCCAGACCGAGGCATGAGCGTGCTCGGGCGATCGAACCGGGCCGCGCTCGTCGGGGCGACGTCAGTCGCGTCGCACGGGTCCGGTGCTGTCGCGGACGACGAGTCGCGTCTCGACGAGGACCTTCTGCCGGGTGTCGGGCTCGCCGTCGATGAGCGAGAGCAGCAGGGAGGTGGCACTCTTGCCGACCTTGTCGAAGTTCTGGTGGATCGTGGTGAGCGAGGGCCAGTAGACCAGCGCCTCCTCGGAGTCGTCGAACCCGACCACGCTGATGTCCCCCGGCACGCTCCATCCGCGTTCCTTGATCGCATGCATGACGCCGAGGGCCATCTGGTCGTTGCCCGCGAAGACCGCGGTCGGCGGGGGGCCGCTCGCGAGGAGCTCGCGCCCCAGTGCGAGGCCGGACGCGGCACTCCAGTCGCCCACGAGCACGGGGCGTGCGGGGAGGTTCTCGTCGGCCATGGTCTGCACGTAGGTGACGGTACGACGCCGCGACGAGAACGAGCTCTCGGGTCCGGAGACGTGCGCGATGTCGCGGTGGCCGAGGTCGAGCAGGTGCTGCATCGCGAGCTTCGCGCCCTGCTCCTGGTCGGTGTCGACGATCGTGTACGGCAGCTTGGCATCGGAATCGACGATGACGAGCGGCAGCCCGGCCGTGAACTTCCGGTCGTCGAGGGGGCCGACCTCGGCGGACATCACGAGGATGATGCCGTCGACGGCCTGCTCCTCGAGTCGACTGAACGCACCGGCGACGTCGAGCTGCGTCGGGTCGAAGACCGGCAGCAGGGTCGTCGTGTAGCCGGCGGCCTCGGATGCCTCGGCGACCGCGTTGAGCGTGCGCTCGTTGCCGAGCGTCGCGAGGTTGAAGGTGACGAAGCCGATGCTCCGGAACCGGCCGGACTTGAGGTTTCGCGCCGCGCTGTTCGGGCGGTAGCCGAGCGCCTGCATCGAGGCGAGCACCTTGTCGCGGGTCGTGGGGCGCACGTTGTTCTGGCCGTTCGCCACGCGCGAGACGGTCTGCGCGGAGACGCCGGCGTGCGCGGCGACGTCCATGATCGATGCACGCGCTCTGGAATGCGGCACGGGTCCAGACGGAGTGTTCGATTCGGGCGACATGGTGACGTAAACACTATCGCGAGGGTCCCTCGAGAGGAATTGACATGACACTGATCGAAGACTTCGGTCTGGTGATGCGCGCGGGCGGTGTCGCCCTCGTGCTCGACCTCGGCGAGAACGGGCTGCCGGCGGTCGTGCACTGGGGCGCCGACAGCGGTGCGCTCGACCCGTCGGCGTATCGAGCGCTGCTCGAGACCGGCGTGCTTCCGGTCGGCGCGAGCGAGGTCGACGTGCCCGTTCGGATCTCGATCCTCCCCGAGCACGCCCGCGGCTGGATGGGTCGCCCCGGCGTCAGCGGGTCGAGGGCCGGCGCCGCGTGGTCGCCGCTCTGGTGCGTGACCGAGGTGACGCTCGACGGTGTCCCGCTGGCCGGGGCATCCGCTCGAACCGTGGTGGACCACGGCGCTGGAACCCTCGTCGTGACCGCGGCCGACGCCGACGCCCGGCTGTCGCTCACCCTCACGGTGGAACTCAGCGAGGCCGGCATCGTGCGCACCCGCGCCGACCTGCAGAACCTCGGGGCGGAGGCCTACCAGCTCGACGACCTCATGCTCTGCCTGCCGACGCCGGCCATCGCGAGCGAGGTGCTCGACTTCGCCGGGCGCTGGGCGGGGGAGCGCGCGCCGCAACGTCGCGCGCTGACGGTCGGCGCGCATCGGCGCGAGGCCCGCCGCGGCCGCACCGGGCTCGACGCGGCGACGATCCTCTCGGTGGGCACGCCGGGCTTCGGCTTCGCCCACGGCGAGGTCTGGGGCGTCCACACCGCGTGGTCGGGCAATCACGTGCACCAGGTCGAGCGGGTGCTGAGCGGCGAGCAACTGCTCGGCGGCGGCGAGCTCCTGCTGCCCGGCGAGGTGCGCCTCGCCCAGGGCGAGCACTACGAGAGCCCGTGGGTCTACGGCATCTACGGTGCCGGACTCGACGATGCGGCGCGACGCATGCATCGCCACCTCAGGGCACGCACGCAGCATCCGCGCTCACCGAGGCCGGTCACGCTCAACGTGTGGGAGGCGGTGTACTTCGACCACGACGAGGACACGCTCGTCGACCTCGCCGAGCGGGCGGCGGCGATCGGCATCGAACGCTTCGTGCTCGACGACGGATGGTTCGGCGCGCGTCGCAGCGATCGTGCGGGCCTCGGCGACTGGACCGTGTCGGCCGACGTCTGGCCGAACGGGCTGCATCCGCTCGTCGATCGCGTGCGCGACCTCGGCATGCAGTTCGGCCTCTGGTTCGAACCCGAGATGGTGAACCCGGACTCCGACCTCGCGCGGTCGCATCCCGAGTGGATCATGTCGACGGGCGGCAGGCTCCCGGTGGAGTCGCGCAACCAGCAGGTGCTGAACCTCGGCATCCCCGAGGCGTACGCCCACGTTCGCGACGCGATGTGCGCGATCCTCGCCGAGTACGACATCGCGTACATCAAGTGGGATCACAACCGCGACCTCGTGGATGCCGGCACGGCGCCGTTCGGCCGTGCCGGGGTCCACGAGCAGACGCTCGCGTTCTACCGACTCGTCGACGAGATCAAGTCCCGGTACCCCGGCCTCGAGATCGAGTCGTGCTCGTCGGGAGGCGGCCGGGTCGACCTCGGCGTCCTCGAGCGCACCGAGCGCATCTGGGTCTCCGACAACAACGACCCGATCGATCGACAGCAGACCAACCGGTGGACGACGCAGCTCGTCCCGCCCGAGCTCATGGGGGCCCACATCGCGTCCGGCGCCTCGCACACGACGAACCGGCTCCACGCGCTCTCGTTCCGGGCCATCACCGCGCTGTTCGGCCACCTCGGCGTCGAATGGGACCTGCGGCAGGCGAGCGCGGCCGAACTCGACGAGCTCGAGGCGTGGATCCGGCTGCACAAGGAGCATCGCGAGCTGCTCCACGGCGGCGTGCTCGTGCGACTCGACCACCCCGACGACTCGCTGTCGCTCAACGGCGTCGTCGCGGCGGACGGCTCGGCGGGGCTCTACGCGTTCGTGTCGCTCGCGCGCGCCTCGGTCGCGAGCCCCGGGCGCATCCGCCTGCCCGGCCTCGACGCGGAGGCGCGCTACCTCGTCGAGCCCGTGCTCGTCGGCGGGGTGCCCCACGGGGCCGACCCCGCTCCATGGTGGGAGGCCGGCCCGCTCGAGCTGAGCGGTGCGACGCTCGCTTCGGTCGGCGTCGTGATGCCCGCCCTCCGTCCGGAGCAGGCGGTGCTGCTGCGCGCCGTGCGTGCCGACGACGGGCGTGCGGAGGCCGGTGCCGCGCCTCGGGGCTCCGCCGCGTGAGCGCCGGCGTCCTCCTCGCCGTGCTCGGCGCCGCGCTGCTGCACGGGACCTGGAACGCCATCGCGAAGGCGATCCCCGCTCGGCTCGTGTCGTCCGCCCTGATCGGGTCGGTCTACCTCGTGGCCGGCGCGATCGGATGCCTCGTCCTGCCGTTCCCGCCGCGGGAGGTCTGGCCGTACCTGCTCGTCTCGGCCGCCGTGCAGACGCTCTACCTCGTGCTGCTGACGGCGGCGTACGCGAAGTCGGAGTTCGGCCGGACCTACCCGCTGACCCGGGGCATCGCCGTGCTCGGCATCACGCTGATCGCGACGATGTTCCTCGGCGAGCGGATGGCGCCCGCCCAGCTCGCGGGGGTCGCGGTCGTCGCGATCGCACTGTTCGCGCTGGCGTGGTCGCCGAAGGGGCGCGCCGGCCCGACCGGAACCCTGATGGCGGTCGCGGTCGGCGTCACGATCACCGCCTACTCGGTGCTCGACGGCATCGGCGTGCGTCTCTCGGGCGAGCCGTTCGGATACGCGTCGTGGCTGTTCCTCATGCAGGGCGTCACGATTCCGCTCGTCTGCCTCGTCCTCTCGCGCGACCGGGTGGAACTGCTCCGAGGGATGCGGCGGCATGCGCCGATGGGCGTGCTCGGCGGCATCCTCTCGCTCACCGCCTACACGATCGTCGTCTGGGCCCAGTCGCTGGCTCCGCTCGCGGTGGTCTCCGCCCTGCGTGAGACGGGGGTGCTCGCCGCCGGGGTGATCGGCTACTTCGTGTTCCGCGAGCCGTTCACCAGGTGGCGGCTCACGGCCACGTTCTGCGCGGTCTCGGGGATCGTCGCCATCCGACTCGGCGGATGACGCGGGCGACTCGTCCGCGGCATCCGCCGTTCTGGAGCCCCGGCTCGCTACGATCATCCGGAAGCCGGTCGTCGCCGTTCGGCCCGGCGGAGGGGGATCCACCATGGCTCAGCACAGCGGTCGCCCGGCGGGCGTCACCGTCGTCGCGATCATCGCGTGGATCTCAGGCGCGATCGACATCGTCGTCGGCACGATCCAGTTCCTCCAGGCGAGCGCGATCGCGGTCGACCCGCAGTGGGGCGGCGCCGGAGCGGTCTACACGGCGGCCGTCGTGTCGATCATCCTCGGCCTGATCACGGTGATCGTCGCGGGCGGCCTGCTCGGCGGCAACACCGCGGCGCGCCTGATCGTGACGGTTGTGATGGTGCTCTCGCTCATCTCGTCGCTGTTCATCGCGGTCGCCGGCCTCGGCGACCCGGTCGGCGAGTGGTTGAGCATCCTGGTCACCTTGATCGGGCTGCTGCTGCTCTGGTCGAGGCGAGCGAACGCGTTCTTCGGTAGCTGAGCCTTCGGCAGTTGAGCCAGGCCCAACGTGCTTGTGCGCATCGCATAGGTGCGCGGCATCCGATTTGTAGCATTGTCACAGGCCTGATCGAGCCGTCTGCGCGCGCCTTTGTCGGCGTCGTCTGCAGCGCTTGGGTCGTGCGGAGGCCGGTCATACCGTGGAATGAGCTGATCCGCGCATATGAAGGACGTTACCGACGATGGTTGACACGGCATCCCGCACCACGAAGAACGACGCGAAGGCCCGCGACGCGAAGGCCGACGCGACGGTTCCCGCCACGCCCGCACGTGAAGCGGCCGCGGCCCCGATCCCCGCGCCCGCCGCAGGCCCCCGGCCCGCCGGCCCCCGCATCGACGTCGAGTCGCTCGGCCGCCAGCTGCTCGGCACCTGGGGCGAAGCCCGCCTCGAGGCGCGCACCCGCGCCGGTCAGCCCGACCTGCAGCGCATCGAGGGCCAGACGATGGACGAGCACCGCGAGCGCGTGCTCGGGCAGTTGAAGATCCTCGCCGACCAGGGCGCCGTGCATCGTGCCTTCCCGAAGTCCGTCGGCGGACACGAAGACCACGGCGGCAACATCGCCGGTTTCGAAGAGCTCGTGCTCGCCGACCCCAGCCTCCAGATCAAGGCGGGCGTGCAGTGGGGATTGTTCGGTGCGGCGGTGCTGCACCTCGGAACCGAGTACCACCACGAGACGTACCTGCCCGACATCATGTCGCTGAAGGTTCCGGGTGCGTTCGCGATGACCGAGACCGGCCACGGGTCGGATGTCGCGGCCATCGGCACGACCGCGACGTACGACGAGAAGAAGCAGCAGTTCGTCATCGACACCCCGTTCCGCGGTGCGTGGAAGGACTACCTGGGCAATGCCGCGGTGCACGGCACGGCGGCGGTCGTGTTCGCCCAGCTCATCACGAAGGGCGTCAACCACGGCGTGCACGCGTTCTACGTGCCGCTGCGCAATGCCAAGGGCGGGTTCCTCAAGGGCATCGGCGGCGAGGACGACGGCCTGAAGGGCGGACTGAACGGCATCGACAACGGCCGCCTGCACTTCACGAACGTGCGCGTCCCGCGCGAGAACCTCCTGAACCGCTACGGTTCGGTCGCCGAGGACGGCACCTACTCGAGCTCCATCTCGAGCCCTGGTCGCCGGTTCTTCACGATGCTCGGCACGCTCGTGCAGGGTCGCGTCTCGCTCGACGGCGCCGCGACCGCGGCATCCGCTGCAGCCCTCGCGATCGCGGTGACCTACGGCAACCAGCGCCGTCAGTTCAACGCCGCCAGCGAGACCGATGAAGAGGTGCTGCTCGACTACCAGCGCCACCAGCGCCGCCTGCTGCCGAAGCTCGCGACGACGTACGCGCAGTTCTTCGCCCACGACGAGTTCCTCGTGAAGTTCGACGCGGTGTTCTCCGGCGAGGCCGACACCGACGACGACCGCCAGGACCTCGAGACGATCGCCGCGTCGCTCAAGCCGCTCTCGACGTGGCACGCGCTCGAGACGCTGCAGGAGGCCCGTGAGGCCTGCGGCGGGTCCGGCTTCCTCGCCGAGAACCGTCTCGTGGGCCTCCGCCAGGACCTCGACGTGTACGTCACGTTCGAGGGCGACAACAACGTGCTGCTCCAGCTGGTCGCCAAGCGCCTGCTCACCGACTACTCGAAGCAGTTCGCGAAGGCGGATGTCGGGGCCATGGCCCGCTACGTCGTCTCGCAGACGGCGGAGCGCGCGTACCACGGCACGGGCCTGCGACGCCTCGGGCAGAACATCGCCGACCTCGGCTCGACCGCGCGCTCGGTCGCGGAGCTCCGCGACGCCGACACGCAGCGCTCGATGCTGACCGACCGCGTCGAGACGATGATCGCCGACATCGCCGGCCGGCTGCGCGAGGCCCGCAAGCTCTCGAAGGTCGAGGGGGCCGCCCTCTTCAACCGCAACCAGAACGAGCTCATCGAGGCCGCACGCGCGCACGCCGAGCTGCTGCAGTGGGAGGCGTTCACCCGCGGACTCGCGAAGGTCACCGACCCGGGCACCAAGCAGGTGCTGACGTGGGTGCGCGACCTGTTCGGGCTGGGACTCATCGAGCAGCACGCCGCCTGGTACCTCATCAACGGCCGGCTCTCGCCGAAGCGCGCGCAGTCGGTGACGGCGTACATCGACCGCCTGATCGAGCGCCTGCGTCCGCACGCCCAGGACCTCGTCGACGCGTTCGGCTACGGACCGGAGCACCTGCGCGCGAAGATCGCGTCGGGTGCCGAGCAGGAGCGTCAGGACGAGGCTCGGGCGTACTACGCGGCGAAGCGCGCCGACGGCACGCTGCCGGTGCCGGAGAAGAGCAAGAAGCGGTAGCCGCCGTCACGACGAGAAGGCCGGGTCCGATCGGGACCCGGCCTTCTCGCTGCCCGCTGGACCGCGGCCGGCTCCCCGCTAGCGCCGCAGGTGCCGGTAGGCCGTCGCGGTGAGCGGCAGGAACGCCAGGGTGATCACGAGCGGCCAGACGGATGCCGCGAGCACGGCGTTCTCGGCCATCCATCCGCTCGTGACACCCGTGGGGTTGCCGAACAGCTCACGGGCCGCGGTCGCGGTCGCGGACACCGGGTTCCAGGTGGCGACGGCACCGAGCCAGCCGGGCATCGTCTCCGCCGAGACGAACACCGTCGACAGGAACCCGATCGGCCAGACGAGCACCTGCACGGCGGTCGTCGCGCCGGTGCCCCGGAAGCTCAGGCCGAGGTAGACGCCGAGCCAGAGCAGGGCGAACCGGAGCCAGAGCAGCAGCACGATGCCGAGGGCGATCTCGGCGGGTCCGGTGGTCGGGCGCCAGCCGATGAGGAGCCCGCCGGCCATCAGCACGCCGAGGCTCAGGGCCGAGTTCGCGAGGTCGGCGATGGCGCGGCCCAGGGCGACGGACGCGCTCGAGATCGGCAGCGAGCGGAACCGGTCGGTGATGCCGCGCTTCGCATCCTCGGCCATCGCGGTCATCGTGCCCTCGAGCCCGAACAGCATCGTGAGCGCGAACATGCCCGGCAGCAGGAACGCGATGTAGTCGCCGCCGCCCGGCACCTCGATGGCTCCGCCGAAGAGGAAGCCGAACAGCAGGATCAGCATGACGTTGAACGCGAGCCCGAAGACGAGGCCCCACGGCTCGCGGACCCAGTGCAGGACTTCGCGCCCGGCGATGAGCCAGCCCTCGCGCAGGGCGTTGGGTCGGCGGTCTCGCAGTCCCGCGCTCGCGGTGATGGTGCCGGTGGTCGTCATCGTGCCTCCAGGTCGGTGGATTCGGGTGCGGCGGCGTCGGTCGCGGCGTCGGCATCCGCCCTCGGCCTGCCCGTGAGGTGCAGGAAGACCTCGTCGAGGGTGGGCCGGCGGAGCGCCAGGTCCTCGACCGCGAGGCCGTCGGCGTCGAGCGCGCGGACGATCGGGGCGAGGGCGGCCGATCCGTTCTCGACCTCGACCGTGACGGTCGAACGGTCGGGATCGACGGATGCCTCGGCGCCCACCGCGCGGGCGACGACGGCCGCGGCACGGTCGAGGTCGGCCGCGGCACGGTCGAGGTCGGCCGCGGCGAACGTCGCGGTGATGCGGTCGCCGCCGAGTCGTCGCTTCAGCTCGGACGGCGTGCCCTCGGCGATGACGCGACCGTGGTCCATCACGCTGACGCGGTCGGCGAGCTGGTCGGCCTCGTCGAGCAGCTGCGTGGTGAGGAGCACGGTCGTGCCCATCGCCGCGACCTCTCGTACGGCCTGCCAGACCGTCGCGCGGCCGCGTGGGTCGAGTCCGGTGGTCGGTTCGTCGAGGAACAGGACGGCCGGCGTGAGCACGAGGCTGGCGGCGATGTCGAGCCGTCGCCGCATTCCGCCCGAGAAGCCGGACACGGCGCGGCTCGCGGCATCCGTCAATCCGAAGGCCTCGAGCAGGCGATCGGCACGCGACCTCGCGCGCGGCTTCGAGAGCCCGCTGAGGCGTGCGAAGAGCACCAGGTTCTGGTGCGCGGTGAGCGCCTCGTCGACGGCGTGGAACTGGCCGACGAGCCCGATGCGCTCGCGCACCGCCGATGGGTCGCGGCGCACGTCGATGCCGTCGATCATCGCGGAACCCTCGTCGAGGTCGGTGAGGGTGGTGAGGCAGCGTACGGCGGTGGTCTTGCCGGCGCCGTTCGGGCCGAGGAGTCCGTGCACGGTGCCCGCGGCGACGTGCAGGTCGAAGCCGTCGAGGGCCATGGTCTTCGCGTAGCGCTTGCGGAGTCCGGTGGCCTCGAGGGCGGGGCGGGATGGAACCGGTCGGGGAGGCATCGCTTCCTTTCAACGTACTGCGTACGGAGTTGCAGGGATTAACCGTACACCATACGGAGAATGTAGGCTGGCCTGCATGTCGACCGAATCCACCGGGCGAGGTGAGCCCGACCGGACACTCCGCCTGCTGTGGCGCGATCGGCTCGGCGACCCCGTCGGATCACGCGGCCCGAAGCAGCGCTCGAGCGTCGACGCCGTCGTCGACGCCGCCATCGAGATCGCCGACGACGAAGGCGTCGACTCCCTCTCGATGCGACGCATCGCCGATCGCCTGGGCCTCAAGCCCATGTCCGTCTACACCTACGTGCCGGGCAAGGCCGAGCTCATCGACCTCATGGTCGACCGGGTCGCGGGCGAGCAGGCGCTGCCCGAGCTCGACGGCCCGCTGCGCGAGCGACTCGCCCGCATCGCGCACCTCGCATGGAACGAGTACCTGCGGCATCCGTGGCTGCTCTCGATCGACACGAGCCGCCCGCCGCTCGGGCCCAACGTCTCGGATCGCTGGGAGTGGAGCCTGCGCGCCATCGACGGACTCGGCCTCGACGACCTCGACATGGACCACGTCATCACGCTGATCACGGGGTACGTCAGCGGACCAGCACGTGCCCACCTCGACGCCGAGCGCCTGCACCGGGCCGTCGCCGAGACCGACGAGGAATGGTGGGAGCGAAACGCGCCGATCCTCGAGGAGATCATGGACGGTTCGCGCTACCCGATCTCAGGTCGCGTGGGCACGGCGGCGGGCGAGGCGTACGGCTCGGCATCCGACCCCGAGCGCAGTTTCCGGTTCGGGCTCGAACGCGTGATCGACGGCATCGAGGCCTACGTTCGGGAGCGCGCTACTCCGTAGGCGGCTTCATGATGGCGCCGGTCGCGAGGCCCATGACCACGCCGGCGGCGAGCCAGAGCCAGAAGCCCGTGAAGAAGCTGATCACGAGGCCGACGATGACGCCCATGACGAGTCCGACGATGAGCTGCTTGCGACGCGCGGGCGTGATCGGCTTGGCCATGCGTCAAGCCTACGTCGGCCGCCACTGGACGCCCGCCGTGTGCAACCCGCCCCGGGTGGGCCATCCGGATGCGGCGACCGGTCCTGTCAGATGAGGCCGAGCGCCCGAACCGCGTCGCGCTCCTCGACGAGCTCGGCGACGGAGGCCGAGATGCGGTGCTGCGCGAACGCGTCGACCTCCAGCCCCTGCACGATGCGCCACGCGCCGTCGACCGACTCCACGGGGAACGACGAGACGAGGCCCTCGGGCACGCCGTACGAGCCGTCGGAGACGACGGCCGCGCTCGTCCACCCGCCCTCGGTGCCGCGCACCCAGTCGCGCATGTGGTCGATCGCGGCGCTCGCCGCCGAGGCGACGGAGGAGGATCCGCGCACCTCGATGATCTCGGCTCCACGCTTGGCGACGCGCGGGATGAACGAGTCGACGAGCCACTCCCGCGCCGTGTCGGTGCCGCCGAGCCGGGCGGCGAGCAGCGCGGGCACCGACTCGCCGTCGATCGTCGCGTGCGAGACATCCGGGAACTGGGTCGCCGAGTGGTTGCCCCAGATCGTGACGTCGCGCAGGCTGGCGACATTGGCGCCGAGCGTCGCGGCGAGCTGCCCGAGCGCACGGTTGTGGTCGAGGCGCGTGAGGGCCGTGAACCGCTCGGCCGGGACATCCGGAGCATGCGAGGCCGCGATGAGCGCGTTGGTGTTGGCCGGATTGCCGACCACCACGACCCGGATGTCGTCGGCGGCGCCGGCATTGATGGCCTCGCCCTGCGGTCCGAAGATGCCGCCGTTGGCCGCGAGCAGGTCGCCGCGCTCCATGCCGGCCGTGCGCGGGCGTGCCCCCACCAGCAGCGCGAGGCTCGACCCGGCGAACGCCTGGGACGCATCGTCGTAGACGTCGACCTGGTGCAGCAGCGGGAAGGCGGCGTCCTGCAGCTCGAGGGCGGCGCCCTCGGCCGCCCGAACGCCCTGCGGGATCTCGAGGAGGTTCAGCCGCACCGGCACGTCGGGGCCGAGGATCGCGCCCGACGCGATGCGGAAGAGCAGGGCGTACCCGATCTGGCCGCCCGCGCCGGTGATGGTGATGGTGACCGGTTTCGTTGCAGCCATGGGGCGAGCCTACGCTGCGGCCCCGGAGGATGCGACGGTGCATGTCCTGGTGGATGGTCGGGCCTCGCCGGCGCGACGTCGGGCTCTCCCCCCAGCACTGGGGGGAGAGGGCGAGGCGCGGGAGATCTACCGTTGGAGCACGCGGAGCGATGCGCAACGAGCGCGCGACCCGACCCGACCCGCGACGCTCACCCGAGATTCGCCGCGCGCTCGCGTGCCGCGCGACCGGAGGGCGGAGAGATGACCCGCAACATGAGGCTCGTGCTCATCGGAGCGCTCGTGGCCGGGCTGCTCATCGTCGTCGCGGCGTTCACGATGGAACGGCTCGCATCCGGCGCTGCCTCGGACTCGATCGCCGCGACGGATGCCGCGTCGTCGGCGCCCGCTGTTGACGGCGGGGGCGACGGCGCAGGGGACGGAGCCGGCGGCGCGGATGGCGAAGCGGCGTCGCCCGGCGATGGCGGCCCGAAATCCGAGGTGCTGCCGCCGGTCGAGCCCGAAGCGGGACTGCCTGCTCCGGTCGAGTACCACCCGCTCCTGGCCGGTGACCTGCCCGAGTCGGCCGCGCGCGAGGGCGGTCTGGTCGACGGATTCCCCGCCACGATCCCCGTGCTCGACGACTCGTCGATCACGACGAGCGCGGTCGCCTCCGACGGCGTCCGCGTGCTCGTGACGCTCGACGCCACGGTCGAGGACTCGCCCCAGCGCGTGCTCGACGCCTACCTCGTCGAGTTCGGCCTGCTCGGCATGCAGGGCACCGCATCACCCGCGGTCGGCGGCTCCAAGGCGCTCGAGTTCGTGCGCGGCGGCGACTCCATCGTCGTGACGGTGCTGCCGGAGGACTCGGGCACCCGGTACACGCTCTCCGGAACCCTGACCCCTGCGGAAGGCTGACGCATGTACCTCTCGTTCTCCGAGCTGCGCGAGCGGCGCCGCGCCGCCGTGCAGGCACAGGGCAGCGGCGACGGCGACGGCGCGGGCGAGGCAGCAGACGACGCGGATGCGGGCTTCGGCCCGGATACGGGCGTCGACCCGGGCGGCGCGCGCCGACGCACGACGGCGCGCGTGTCATCCGTCGTGATCGCGCTGGGCATCGTGAGCATGCTGACCGACATCTCGTCGGAGTCGACCGCGGCGATCCTGCCGCTCTACCTCACGGGCGCCCTCGGCCTCTCGGTCGTCGCCTACGGCGTGATCGACGGGCTCTACCAGGGCGTGAGCGCGGTCGTGCGGATCGCCGCAGGCTACGCCGCCGACCGCGGCGACAACCCCAAGTGGATCGCGCTGTTCGGGTACGGCATCTCGGCGATCGCGCGGGTCGGGCTGCTGTTCGCGAGCGGCTTCGCGGCGATCACGGCCGTCGTCGTCGCCGACCGGCTCGGCAAGGGCGCGAGGACCGCCCCGCGCGACGCGCTCATCACGGCGTCGTCGGACCCGGCGAACCTCGGCCGCTCGTTCGGCGTGCACCGCATGCTCGACAACATCGGCGCGGCCGTCGGCCCGCTGCTCGCGTTCGTCGTGCTGCTCGTGATCCCCGACGGGTACTCGACGGTGTTCGTCATCTCGCTCGCGTTCGCGGTGCTCGGCGTGATCGTGCTCGGGCTGTTCGTGCCGAACGTGCATCCGCGAGCCGGCCAGGCGGGCACGGCGGACGCCTCCAGGGCCGTGCGGACGGCGACCGCGCCGCCGTTCCGGTGGCGGCACCTCGCGAACCCGCGACTCCGTAAGGTGCTCGTGGTCGCCGGCCTGTTCGGCCTGCTCTCGATCGGCGACGGCTTCATCTACCTCACCCTGCTGCAGAACGGCGACACGTTCGCGACCCAGTGGTTCCCGATGCTCTACGTCGGCACGAACGTCGCATTCCTCCTGTTCGCCGTGCCGATGGGCCGCCTCAGCGACCGGGTCGGCAGCGGGCGCGTGTTCGTCGCGGGGCATCTCGCGCTGCTCGCCACCTACGTCATCGCATCGGTTCCGGCCGCGGGGCCGGCGACGACCATCCTGTGCCTGACGCTCCTCGGCCTCTTCTACGCGTCGACCGACGGCGTGCTGGCGGCACTCGCGAGCCAGGCGACCCCGGCGCCGGCCCGCGCGAGCGGCATCGCGGCAGCGCAGACCGTGGTCGCCGTCACCAGGCTCGTCGCGGCGACCGGGTTCGGCCTGCTGTGGGTCTCGTTCGGACGAGCGGAGGCGCTCTGGATCGTCGCGGGCGTGCTCGTGCTCGTGATTCCGGTGGCGGCGTGGATCCTGCTCCGCCGCACTGACGATGGCGCCGATGCCGGTGCTGCTGATGGCGCCGATGCACGCGACGCCGCAGAGGCCGGCGCCGAGGTCGGCGGATCCAGGAACCCGGCGTGACCGCACGATGGCGGTGGGCGCTCGTCGTCGGCGCCGCGGTGCTGCTCATCGGCGGTGCGCTCGCGTACGGCCTCTCGGCGCTCGAGCGGTACCAGGAGCAGGCCGCCGGCGCACCGGTCTCCACCGCCCCGAAGCTCGAACGGGTCGATGCGGGCCAACTGGTGTTCCGCACCACGGCCAGCGGCTCGGATTACGGGCATGTGGCGGCGGTGCCCGCCGACGACCCCGGAGCCGCTCGCGAGGTGTCAGCTGCGGTGTGCGACCGAGTGGATGCGACGCCCGACGCGGTCTCCTGCCTGCGCACGGTCCGCGGCGTGGTCACCACCTTCGAGTGGGACCTGCTCGATGCGTCGTTCGACGAGCAGTGGAGCACGCCGCTTCCGGGCATCCCCAGCCGGACGCGCATCTCGGACGACTCGCGCTACCAGGCCTCGACGGCGTTCGTGACCGGGCACGGATACGCGACGATCGGCTTCTCGACCGCGACGACCGTGGTCGGCTCCGACGGCACCGACCACGGCAACCTCGAGGAGTTCGCCTTCACGGTGAACGGCGAGCCGTTCGCCGCGGCCGACCGCAACTTCTGGGGCGTCACGTTCGTGCCCGGCACCGACGAGTTCTACGCCACCGGCGCATCGGGGCAGCGCACCTGGCTCGTGCACGGAGATCTCGGAGACCGCACGCTCGAGGCGATCCACGACGGCGTCGAGTGCCCGTCGCTCTCGCCGGACGGCACGCGCATCGCCTTCAAGCAGATTGTGCGCACGACACCGACGACCGAATGGACCGTCGCGGTGCTCGACCTCGCAACCGGCCGGACCATCGAGCTGCCCGAGTCGAGGAACGTCGACGACCAGGTCGAGTGGCTCGACGACGAGACGCTCCTCTACGGCCTGCCGCGAGTCGGCTCGACGGGCGACTACGACGTCTGGTCGATCGCCGCCGACGGCTCGTCCGACCCGTCGCTGTTCCTCGAGCACGCGTGGTCGCCCTCGGTCGTGCGATGAGGAGCAGGCAGGCAGCGGCTCGTACCCCCAACCGGGGGATTCCGGCGCGCTCGCACGGCGGATATCGTCGGTGGTCCGGCGAACGCGGAGCTACACCAACCACCCGAGAGAAGCTGCCGTGACGAGTTCATTCGACAGTTCGCGCCTTCGATCACTCGACGGCGTGCGCGGCCTCGCCTCTGTCGTCGTGCTGTTGTGGCATGCCTTCCTCATCGCGCAGCCGCACCTGGCCGACGGGCTCCACGAGGGAGGGGCGGCTCCCGGCACGCCGTACTGGTGGCTGGTCGATTCGCCGCTCTCGATCCTGATCGCCGGTGAACAGGCCGTCCTGGTCTTCTTCCTGCTGAGCGGCATCGTGCTCACGCTCCCGGTGATCCGCACACCCCGGTACAACTGGGTCGCCTACTATCCACGGCGCATCCTGCGCCTCTACCTTCCGGTCGTGGTGTCCGTCGTGCTCGCGGCGATCCTCCTCATCGTCGTGCCTCGTGCACCCACCCCGATCGCCGCCTGGCAGTGGACCGACAACGCCCACTCGTTCGACCCCCTCGGGGCGGTGACCGCCGCAGCGCTCGTCAACCCGCGGCCGGCGATCAACGGCCCGTTGTGGTCGTTGACCTGGGAGATGGCGTTCTCGCTCGCGCTCCCGCTCTTCGTGCTTATCGCCGTCCGCGTCGGCAGGTGGTGGATCGCGGCGGTCATCGGTGCCGTCCTGCTGGTGGACCTCGGCGTCGTCTTGGACA
This sequence comes from Agromyces sp. Leaf222, assembly GCF_001421565.1. Classification (NCBI taxonomy): domain Bacteria; kingdom Bacillati; phylum Actinomycetota; class Actinomycetes; order Micrococcales; family Microbacteriaceae; genus Agromyces; species Agromyces sp. Leaf222. Next base: position 438,673 of record NZ_LMKQ01000002.1, read on the forward strand.
TCTCTCCGTTGAAGTTCCTCCCGGTGTTCCTGATCGGGGCGCTGGCGGCGGTGAACATCGATGGCGTGATGGCGTCGGCCCGGCGGCTGAGCGACGCTCCGCGGCACCGGATGCTGTGGTCGAGCGTCCTCCTCGCCAGCACTCTGCTCATGACCGCGTTCAAAGCCTCGTCGACCCTGCTCGCCCCCGAGTTCGCGTGGGTGACGACGGTGCTCAGCGGGTTCGTCATTGTCGGCTGCATGGGGCTGGTGTTCGTCTCGATGGGCTCAGGCGCGGCGAGGCGGGTTCTCGAGTCGCGGTCGGTCCAATGGACAGGTCGGCTCTCGTTCAGCCTCTATCTCGTGCATGTCCCGCTCATGATCGCGATCTCGTACGCGTTCGGCTGGGACCTCTGGTGGCTCGCCATCCTCGTGTCCGTGCCGCTCTCGTTCGCTCTGGCCGCCGCATTCACGAAGCTCGTCGAACAGCCGGCCCACACGCTGTCGAAAGGCGTCGGACGTACCGTCGACCGGTGGTCCCGGCGGCATGAGGCCGACCATGTGGCGGTCGTTCCGGCCGCTGGCGATGCTGGGGCGTCCTGACACGGCGAAGGCTCGTGGCGTGGCGTGGCGTGGCGTGGCGTGGCGGAGCGTGGTGGCGGAGCAAGGTCCGTTCGATCAGCCCAGGACGACGTCCGCCCAGTAGTTGTGGCGCGAGGTGCCCGCCGGGAACCCGGTGCCGTACACGTAGACCGCCCCGAAGCCGGGCATGACGAGCGAGCCGGACTGCAGCGGGTCGGCCAAGGTGCCGATCTCGGCGACGTAGCGTCCGCGCGTGGTGAGGTAGGTCGCACGGTACTCGGTGCCCGGCTGGATCGTGACCGGGCTGCTGAACAGCACGGTCTGCCAGCCCTGGGCCGACGAGTCGGGCGCTGAGGCGACCGCGAGTGGTGCAGTCGTGCTGGTGCCCCACAGTCGCACCTCGTGGACGTCTGCGTCGCCGAGTGCTTTGAAGAACCGGATGCCGCGGACGACCGTCGTGTCCGTCGTGGTGAACCGCACGCCGAGCTGCACGAGGCTCGCGTCGTCGAACGTGCCGCCGGCCGGGGTCGCTGCGCCGAAGAGCGCACCGGTCACGGCTGTGCCGATCGTCCCGAAGGTCCACGTTCCATCGACGATGGTCGCGCCGGCGATTCGGACCGCGGCGGTGTACTCCGTGTCGTTCGCGAGCGGTGCCGCAGGGGTGAACGAGACGACCTTCGTGGAGGTGTTCCACGTGGACGTGCCGGCCACTGCCCCGGAGGGACCGCTGAGCAGGAGCTCGGGGGCAGCGGAGACATCGCCGGAGATCGTCGCCGAGAGGCTCGCCCCCGGGTCGACCTGCGTCGCACCGTCGATCGGCTGATTCGAGACGACCGCGGCCGGAACGGCTGCCGGCTTCTCGAGGATGACGTCGACGAAGTAGTTCGAACGTCCCCAGCTGAACGCGGGGATCTCGCTGCCGTCGCCGTACCGGTACCGGCCGTTGGCCTCCGCGAGTGCGGTCAGCGGCCCGCTCGTCATCGGCGCCGCGAATGCGTTCGACGTGTAGGCGTAGTGGCCGTTCGGCGCCAGGTACGAGACGACGTACGTGGTGCCGGCCGTGATCGCCACGGGAGCGGAGAAGAGCGCCGACTGCCACCCGGTCGCCGTCTCCGATTGGAAGGTCACGCTCGCAAGCCGGTCTCCCGTCGTGGCATTCCAGAGCGCGCCGACGTGCGTGCCGGTGTTGCCGGGGCCCTTGTAGAACCGGACCCCCAGCACCTTGCCGGCAGTGGACGAGGTGAACGCGACGCCGAGCGCGACGGACGAGGGGTCGTCGTCGGCCGCCGGCACGCTCGGCTCGACGTTGCCGAAGAGGGTGATCGCGTCGGCGGGGATGGTTCCCGGGCCCGGCGTGGGCGTCGGCGTGGGCGTCGGAGTCGGCGTGGGCGTGGGGGTCGGCTCCGGTTCGGTGGTCTCCGGTACGAAGTCCACGTCGACCAGGTAGCTCGCCGTGCTGCGCGACGCCGGGAAGTCCCCGTCGTAGCTGTAGGCGCCCGCGTTCGCGCCCACCGAGAGCGGACCGATGTCGCGCGGAGCGGTGAATGCACCGACGGTCGCCGAGTAGCGGCCTGCCGGAGCCCGGTATGACGCGACGTACTCGACGCCGGCCGAGACGGGAACCGGCTCGTCGAAATCGAGGGTCGTCCATCCGCTCGTGATCTCGTCGGAGAAGGTGCCGGTCGCGAGCCGCTGGCCGGCGGCGGTCCAGAGGGCCCCGGTGTGCGGACCGGCGTTGCCCACGCTCTTGTAGAACGAGACGCCGGTCACGACGCCGTCGCGCGTCGGGGTGAACGCGGTGCCGAGCACGAGGCTGACGCGGTCGGGGTCCTCGAGGATGCCGGGCAGGGTCGACTCGCTGAAGATGCCGCACGGGCATGCGCCGTCGACGGGATCGGGCTTCGCCGTGCGGAACGTCCAGGTCCCGCCCACCGAGAGCGAGGATCCCGCGGCGGTCGCGGCCGCGACATGGACCGTGTAGGTGACGAATCCGTCGAGCGGCTCGTCGGGGGTGAACGTCAGCTCGCGGGTCGTGCTGTCGTACTCCGTCTCGCCGTCGACCTCACCCCCGATCTCGTCGACGACCGTCACCTCGTGCGAGATGACAGGCTTCGTGAGGGTCGCCGAGACGGCCGTGTCGGTCGGCACGCTCGCCGACCCCGGGAGGGGCCAGCGGTCCACCGCGCCGAGCGGCGAGACGTCGCTCGTGTCGAAGACCACGTCGACCCAGTAGTTCGTATCGGCGTAGGTGCTGAGCGGCATCGTGCCGGGGGCACCGTAGACGCCCGCCTTCGGCGCCCCGTAGCCGCCGGAGAGCCGCAGCGGGTCGCGCTCGACGGCCCCCGTCGTAAACGTGCCGTCATCGGCCGCGTAATGGCCGTTCGGGGCGGTGTAGGACGCCGTGTACGTCGTGCCGGCCGTGACCTGCACGGGTTCGGCGAGCTCGAGGGTCTGCCATCCCGACCCGGTCTCGCCGACGAATGCACCGCTCGCCCGCTCGGTGCCGTCGGGTCCCCAGAGCGTGCCGGTGTGCGTCCCGGTGTTGGCTGCGCTCTTGAAGAATCGGATGCCGCGAACCGCACCGTCGACCAGCGGCGTGAACCTCACGCCGAGCTCCACGGCCGCGCCGTCGCCGGAGTCGGCACGAGCCGGGCTGTCCTGGCCGAACGCGGAATACGGGCCGGTGATCGAGTACGCGAGGGTTGACGCGTCGGTCGCATCGACCATGTTCGCGCTGTCGTCGATCGCGCGCACCAGGAGTGATCCAGAGCCCATGCCGTGCACGACGAACCGGTACGACCACGAGGTCGTGCCGGTCACGGGATGCCAGGTCGCGCCGCCGTCGGTCGATGCCTCGACGCCGGCGACGACGCCGCCGGCATCGGAAGCCGTGCCCGTCGCGGTGATGACCGCTCCGTTGGCGACCTGCTGCCCCGAGGCCGGTGCGTCGATCGTGGTCGTGGGGGGTATCGCGTCGGTGCTCGCGACCGCCGGGTCGAGACCGCCCTGCAGCGTCGCCGCCTGCACGCCCATGTCGGCGAAGAGGTTGACCTGCGCCTGCTGCATGCGTGGGTCGGCCGGCGCTCCGTCGCCGTCGTGGGTCGCGTCGAGGCCCCAGGTCCACTGGATACTGCCTGCAGAGAACACGAGCGCACCGCTCTCCGCCCGGTAGAGGGTCACATGGTGCGTCGTACTGCCGGGCGAGACGGTGTTGCCGAAGTCCTGCAGGTACTCGGGCACCTGGCCGACCGTCGTCGAGAGCCGGATGAGGCCGGGCGGCCGATGACCGTTGTCGAGGTCCTCGTCGGACTCGTAGCCGACGGTGTGCGGCGCCAGCGCGGTCGTGGTGCCCGATGCCTGGTCGGTGAGGTCGGTCCCGCGCCAGAGCCTGGTCTTGCCCTCCGCCGCCGATACCGTCACGGCCAGGTCGGAGTAGTTGACCATGTACTGCTGGCCCATCAGCGCATTCTCGGGGGAGTCGGCTCCGGCCGATCGCGGGGCGAAGCGCGGGTCGCGCCAGGTTCCGGTCCATTCGGGACTCGGGTCGATCTTGTCCTGCGACCATGTCTCCTTGTAGCTGACGAGCGTCCGGTACGGCGTCGCCGAAGCGTCGGTCGACGGCTCGTACCGCGTACGCCAGTAGATGGCGTTCCCGCTCAGGAACTGCAGGTTCACGCCCGCGTCGCGCGCGGCCTCGACGTTGGCTCGTTGGGCGCCCGACCAGTACTCGTCATGGCCGACCGAGAGGAACACGTCGTGGTTCTGCAGGAGCGATCCGCGGCGGTCGCTGTCGACGCCCGAGAAGTACGACACGTCGTAGCCGTTGCGCTCCATGAACCGCACCATCGGATACTCGGCCGAGAAGTAGAAGTCACGGGCAGTGATGCCGTCACGGGTCGCGAACGGACGGTTGTAGCTGACCTTGAACGCGCGGCCGTTCGCCGCACCCTGGTAGAAGTCCGAGCCGCCGTAGGTGTTGTACGCGTGCCAGGTCGGATCCGAGGTCTGGAAGAGGATGCTCGAGTGGCTCGACTCATTGCGCACGATGAACGTGATGTGGCTCGCGCCGCCGGTGTCCGTGCGCGTGAGCTTCGCGACGTAGACGCCCGAGACCGCGGTCGAGGGTACGTTCCACCCCGCCGAGACCGCCCAGTTGCCGCAGTCGTACAGCTCGGTCGAGACATCCGATCGGCACTCGGGCTGGGTCTGGGGCAACGGCGCGCTCGGCGTGACGCTCGTGACCTTGCGGGCGCCGAGGCCCTGGTACCAGCCGGTGCGGTAGATGTCGATCGTGTAGGCGTGCGCATCGGTGTCGACCTTGAAGTCGACGCGTGCACCGACGTTCACGCTGATGTCGGTCGCGAAACCCTGGATGGTCGGGTCGCCGGCGCCGGTGATGTCCCAGACGTCGGGGTCGGTTCCGGGCAGTTCGTTCTCGCAGACGATCGCATTCGCGCAGGTAGCGGCGACCGCGCCGGGAGTCGCGGTGAGACCGAGCGGCACGAGGAGGGCGGCGACCGCGGCCGCGGCGACGAACACTCGACGGAGCCGCATCCTCTGTTCGCCGTCATCGGGAATCGAGGTCATTCGTGCAGTCACGGGCGGATTCCTCAGGACTCGGGTTGGAGCGGGGCGAGTGGCGGGGGCGCAGGGCGAACGGGCGGAACTGCGGGCGAAACAGCGGGCGGAGCATCGGGCGGAACTGCAGGCGGGGCGAGCGGGTTTTCTCCCCACTGTCCGTCATAGTCCTCGCCGCACGCCGCCGCAGCCCCCCGATCGGAGGGCACGCGGGCTCGGGCCCCGCCGCGACACGCGGGAGCCAGCTCCCGGCCCCCCGAACTGGGTTCTCGCGGTGGCTCTGGCGCCCTGTCAGTATTCACACTCTGGACGGGTCTCCCACCCCGTTCAGAAGACACCCGGGGGAGGCCGATACCCCACTCGGTCCGGGTGCCGCTCCGACAACCCGATGCCATACCAAGGAGCCCGAACTCGTGACCAGCCTTGCCGTCGCCGTCATCGGCGCCGGGTACTGGGGCCCCAACCTCGCCCGGAACTTCCACGCGAACGACCAGTGGCGCCTCGCCGCCATCTGCGACCTCGACCTCGAGCGCGCGCAGGCTCTCGCAGCGCGCTACAACGGCGCCCGCGCTTCATCCTCGATCGACGAGGTGCTCGCCGATCCCGCCATCGACGCGGTCGCCATCGCGACGCCGGCCCGCACCCACCACGGCATCGCGCTCGCCGCGCTCGCCGCGGGCAAGCACGTCGTCGTCGAGAAGCCGATCGCGGACTCGAGCGAGCGGGCACGGGAGATGGTGGACGCCGCTCGCACCGCCGGCCTCGTGCTGATGACCGACCACACGTACTGCTACACGCCGGCCGTGCTGAAGATCCGCGAGCTGATCGAAGCGGGCGAGCTCGGCGACATCCTCTTCGTGGACTCCGTTCGCGTGAACCTCGGACTCGTGCAGCCCGACGTCGACGTCTTCTGGGATCTCGCGCCGCACGATCTCTCGATCATCGACTTCGTGCTGCCCGGCGGCCTCGTGCCGCAGTCGGCGGCGGCGACCGGTGGCGATCCCCTCGGTGCAGGCAAGGCCTGCGTCGGGTACCTTGCGCTGCCCCTCGCCGACGGCGCCGTCGCCCACGTGCACGTCAACTGGCTGAGCCCGACCAAGATCCGCCAGATGATCATCGGCGGATCGCGCCGCACGCTCGTCTGGGACGACCTCAATCCGCAGCAGCGGCTGAGCGTGTACGACCGCGGCGTCGACCTGCAGACGCAGGCGCTCGACCGCATCGAGCGTGCGACCGCGACCGTGTCGTATCGGCTCGGCGACACCTGGGCGCCGGCGCTGACCGAACGGGAGGCGCTCGACGCGATGGTGTCGGAGTTCGCGGCGGCGATCCACGGCGGTCGCGCTCCGCGCACCGACGGCGACGCCGGACTCCGGGTGCTCGCGGTGCTCGAGGCCGCGAGCCGGAGCCTCGCATCGGGAGGCGGCGCGGTGCCCATCGTCGATGCGATTCAACTGACTGGAGAGCTGGCATGACCGAACTGCAGGGTGCGAACGTCTTCGTGACCGGTGGCGCAGGCACGATCGGGTCGACGCTCGTCGACCAGCTCCTCGAGGCCGGCGTCGAGCACGTCGACGTGCTCGACAACCTCGTGCGCGGTCGCATCGGGAACCTCGAACCCGCGCTCGCGACCGGCCGCGTCACGCTCGTCGACGGGGACATCCGCGACCGCGACCTCGTGCACGACCTCACGCGCGGCAAGGACGTCGTGTTCCACCAGGCCGCGATCCGCATCACGCAATGCGCCGAGGAGCCGCGGCTCGCCCTCGAGGTGCTCGTCGACGGCACGTTCAACGTGGTCGAGGCGGCTGCGGAGCACCGGGTCGGCAAGCTCATCGCCGCGTCGAGCGCCTCGGTGTACGGCATGGCCGAGACGTTCCCGACCGACGAACGCCACCACCACGAGAACAACGACACGCTCTACGGTGCGGCGAAGACGTTCAACGAGGGCCTCGTGCGCAGCTTCCGGGCGATGCAGGGCCTCGACTACGTGCTGCTCAGGTACTTCAACGTCTACGGCCCGCGCATGGACGTGCACGGCCTCTACACCGAGGTGCTGGTGCGGTGGATGGAGCGCATCGCCGATGGCAAGCCCCCGCTGATCTTCGGCGACGGGCAGCAGACCATGGACTTCGTGTGCGTGCCCGACATCGCGCGCGCCAACGTGCTGGCCGCGCGCAGCGACATCGTCGAGGGCACCTACAACATCGCGAGTGGCACCGAGACGAGCCTGCTGGGGCTCGCCGAGGCGCTCCTGCGGGCGATGGGCAGCGACCTCGGGGTCGAGCACGGCCCGGAGCGCGCGGTCAACGGCGTCGCACGCCGACTCGCCGACACCGGCGCCGCGAGGCGGGATCTCGGGTTCGAGTCGACGATCGGACTCGAGGACGGCCTGCGGCAGCTCGTCGAGTGGTGGGCCCCGTTGCGCGACGAGATCGCCGCCGGCCGACAGGTGGCCGTCGCATGAGCGTCGCCGCGCTGCCGCGGATCAACGTGATGAAGCCCTGGCTCGGCGACGAGGAGGTCGCCGCGGTCACCGAGGTGATCGAATCCGGCTGGGTCGCGCAGGGGCCGAGGGTCGCCGCGTTCGAGCTGGCCTTCGCCGAGGCGATGCAGGCCGGAGAGGCCGTCGCCGTGTCGAACTGCACCACCGCGCTGCATCTCGCGCTCGTGGTCGCGGGCATCGGCGCCGGCGACGACGTCGTCGTGCCGAGCTTCTCGTTCGTCGCGACCTCGAACGCGCCCACCTACGTCGGCGCCCGACCGGTGTTCGCCGACGTCGATGCGTCGACCGGCAACGTCACCGCAGAGACGATCGCCGCCGCGCTCACCCCGGCGACGCGCGCCGTCATCGTCGTCGACCAGGGCGGCATCCCGGTCGACCTCGTCCCGATCCGTGCGCTGTGCGACCCGAAGGGCATCGTCGTCATCGAGGATGCCGCGTGCGGCGCCGGGTCGACCTACCGCGGTCGCCCGGTCGGTGCGGGCGCCGATCTCGCCGCGTGGTCGTTCCACCCTCGCAAGATCCTCACGACCGGCGAGGGCGGCATGCTCACCACGAGCAATCCCGAGTGGGCCGCACGTGCTCGTCGGCTGCGCGAGCACGCGATGAGCGTGTCGGCGGCGGCCCGCCATGCGAGCCTCGTCTCCCCGCCCGAGGAGTACGCCGAGATCGGCTTCAACTTCCGCATGACCGACCTGCAGGCCGCGGTCGGCATCGTGCAGCTCGGCAAGCTCGACGGCGTCGTGACCCGTCGGCGCGAGAACGCCGCGCGGTACCGTGCCGAGCTCGCCGGGGTCGCGGGCATCCGGGTCGTGGACGACCCGGCGTGGGGCACGAGCAACTTCCAGTCGCTGTGGCTCGAGGTCGGCGACGAGTACCCGCTCGATCGCGAGGGCCTCCTGGTCGCGCTCGCCGAGGCCGGGGTCTCCGCCCGTCGCGGCATCATGGCCGCCCACCGCCAGCCCGCCTATGCAGGCCACGACGGCGGCACCGCGAGCCTCGAGGTCACCGAGCGACTCACCGACCACACGCTCATCCTGCCGCTCTTCCACCAGATGGAGGCAGCCGAGCTCGATCGCGTCGTCGCCGTCGTCCGCGAAGCCGGGGGTCGCTGAGATGCCGTCCGTCCTGCTCGTCGGCGCGAGCGGACTGGCGCGGGAGGTCGCACCGGTGCTGCGCGAGGCGGGCCGCGACCTGCTCGGCGTGCTCGACGACCGGCACGCGGAGCTGCCGCGGACGATCGCCGGCGCGCCCGTGCTCGGCGGCATCGACGAGGTCGCGATGTACCCCGATGCCGAGGTGCTCGTGTGCGTCGGTTCGGGGCTCGCGCGCGCCGCGATCGTCGAGCGGATGTCGCGCCTCGGCGTCGATGCCGGTCGGTATGCGACGGCGATCGACCCGTCGGTGCGCAATCCGGCCGGAAGCCCCGTCGGCGTCGGTTCCATCCTCCTCGCCGGCGTGACGATCACGGCCGACGCGGTGGTGGGTGCGCACGTCGTCGCCATGCCGGGCGTCGTGATCACGCACGACTGCCTGGTCGACGACTTCGCGACGCTCGCGGCGGGGGTCGCGCTGGGCGGTGGCGTGCGCGTCGGCCGGGGCGCGTACCTCGGCATGAACGCGTCCGTGCGGCCCGGGACATCCGTCGGGCCCGCTGCGACCGTCGGCATGGGGGCCGTGGTGCTCGCCGACGTGCCCGGATCCGAGACCTGGGCCGGCGTGCCCGCACGACAGCTGGGAGTGACGACATGAGCGCCGACATCCGCGTGAAGGTGCCGTTCCTCGACCTCGCGGCCCAGTCGGCCGAGATCGCCGATGAGGTGCTGCCGGTCTGGCAGGCCCAGCTCACCGGAGCGATGTTCATCGGCGGACCCGAGGTGGCCGCATTCGAACGCGAGTACGCCGAGTACATCGGCGTCGAGCACTGCATCGGCGTGGCCAACGGCACGGATGCCGTCGAACTCGCCCTCCGCTCCGTCGGCATCGGGCCGGGCGACGAGGTCATCGTGCCCGTGAACACGTTCATCGCGACGGCCGAGGCCGTGACCCGCATCGGCGCGACGCCGGTCTTCGTCGACGTCGACGACGAGCACCTGCTCATCGACCCCGACGCGGTCGAGGCGGCGGTCACGCACCGCACGAGGGCGATCGTGCCCGTGCACCTCTACGGGCAGACGGCGCCGCTCGAGGCGCTCGTCGGGCTCGCGGCGCGACAGGGCCTCGCGATCGTCGAGGACGCAGCCCAGTCGCAGGGCGCCGCGTCGACGCTCGGCCGCGCCGGTGCGCTCGGGCACGTCGCCGCGACGAGCTTCTACCCGGGCAAGAACCTGGGTGCCGCCGGAGACGCGGGCGCGGTGCTCACCGATGACCCCGTGATCGCCGACTTCGTGCGCAACTACGCCGCGCACGGCAGTTCGGTGAAGTACGTGCACGATCGCGCCGGCATCAACTCGCGTCTCGACGCACTGCAGGCGCCGGTGCTCCGCGCCAAGCTGCGCCGCCTCGAGGGATGGAACGCGGCGCGCCGCGCCGCGGCCGCCCGCTACGGCGAACTCCTGTCCGATGTGCCCGGCGTCCGGGTCCCGTCCACCCGAGCCGGCAACGACGACGTCTGGCATCTCTACGTCGTGCGCGTGGACGAGCGCGACCGGGTGCTCGCCGAACTCGGCCGGGCCGGCATCGGCGCGGCCATCCACTATCCGACCCCGCTGCACCTCACGGCCGCCTACGCGTCGCTCGGCTACCGCGAAGGGCAGTTCCCGGTCGCCGAGGCGGCTGCACGCGACATCCTGTCGCTGCCGATGCACCCGCACCTGACGGCCGAGCAGCAGTCTCACGTCGTGCGAGCCCTGGCGTCCGCCGTGACGATCTCGGCGGTGGCCTGATCGGGAGCGTGACGATGGCCCCCAAACCGCCCGGCGCCTCGCGTGCCCTCCTCTGGAGCTTCGCCAACACCGCGATCTCCAAGCTCGCGACGCTCGCCATCGGTGTCGTGCTCGCGCGCCTGCTCGGGCCGGAGGCGTTCGGCACGTTCGCAGTGGCGATGGTCGCGCTGCTCGCGGTGCTGAGTTTCAATGAGCTGGGCGTCAGCCTCGCGATCGTCCGCTGGAGGAGCGATCCACGGGAGATCGCGCCGACGGTCACCACCATCTCGGTGATCGGCAGCGCGCTGTTCTTCGCTGCGGGCTTCGTCGCGGCGCCCGGCTTCTCGGTGGCGATGGGAGCACCGGATGCGACGCCCGTCGTGCAGCTGATGCTGGTCAGCGTGCTCGTGAACGGCGTCGTCGCCACCCCAGCGGCCCTGCTCCAACGCGAGTTCCGGCAGGGCACGCGAACGATCATCGACCAGGTGAACACCTGGCTGGGGGCGATCATCTCGATCGTGCTCGCCCTGCTCGGCTGGGGGGCGATGAGCCTCGCGATCGGCCGGGTCGTGGCGACCGTTGTCTCCGGCGCGATGTTCCTCATCGTCTCGCCGCTGCCGTACCGCTTCGGATGGCACCGAGAGCTCGCCGGCAGGCTGCTGCGGTTCGGACTGCCACTCGCCGGTGCGAGCATCATCGTGTTCGCGATCGGGTACGCCGACCAGTTCGTGGCCGGCGCGCTGCTCGGCGCGACCGTACTCGGCTACTACGTGCTCGCGTTCAACCTCGCGAGCTGGCCGGTCACGATGTTCTCGCAGCCGCTGCGTGCCGTGGCGCCCGCCGCGTTCGCCCGCATGCAGGATCGTCCCGATGAACTCTCGGCCTCGTTCGGCGCCGTCTTCCGCGCGCTCTGCGCGCTCGCCCTCCCCGTGTGCTTTCTGCTCGCGGGTGCTGCGGAACCGATCGTCGAGCTCGTGTACGGCGAGAGCTGGCTGCCTGCGGCGGCGATCCTGCGCTGGCTCGCGATCTTCGCGGCCGTGCGCATCGTGTTCGAGTTGAGCTACGACTACCTCGTCGTCGTGGGCCGGACGAGATGGATCCTGGTCGTGCAGGTCGTCTGGCTCGCGGTGCTCGTGCCCTCGGTCTGGCTCGGCGCGTCGTGGGCCGGCGCAGCGGGCATCGCCATCGCGCAGCTCGTGATCGGCGTGGTGGTCGTACTGCCGCTCTACCTGTGGGGTCTGCACCGTGGCGGGGTCGCTCTCGGCGCCGCGTTGCGTCGAAGCTCGGTGCCGCTCGCCGTCGGCCTCGCGGTGCTCGCGGCGACCTACGCCGTGTCGGCGAGCATCGCCGATGTAGTCGTCGCCTGCGTCGTCTCGGGCGTCATCGGGCTCACCGGGTTCGTCCTCGCCGCCGCGCTCGATCGTTCCGCCTTCCGCGAGGCGCTTCATTCCTGGCGTCGGCGCGAAGATCCGACGGCCGAGCCGAGTGCGACGGAGGCCCTGACATGAGGATCGTCGTCTACCCGCACGACCTCGGCATCGGCGGCAGCCAGCTCAATGCGATCGAGCTCGCCGCAGCGGTGCGTGCCCTCGGCCACGAGGTCCTCGTCTTCGGGCGACCCGGCGCCCTGGTCGCGCGTATCGAGGCGTGCGGACTCGAGTTCGTCGAGGCGCCCGCGCCGGGCAAGCGTCCGTCACCGTCGGTCGCGCGCGCGCTCGCGCATCTGGTGCGGGATCGGGGCATCGACCTCGTGCACGGCTACGAATGGCCGCCGATCCTCGAGGGCGTGCTCTCGATGACGATGGGCCGTGAGGCGGCCGTGGTCGGCACGGTCATGTCGATGTCGGTGCCGACGTTCATCCCGAGAAGCATCGAGCTGGTCGTCGGCACCGAGGAGATCGGCGCGGCCGAGCGAACGGCGGGCCGCCGCAGGGTGCACGTCCTCGAACCTCCCGTCGACCTCGGACACAACGAAATCGCGTCCGATCCGGGTGTCGAGGCCTTCCGGGCACGGTTCGGCCTCGACGGCTCGCGGCTCGTCGTCGTGTCCGTCGCACGGTTCGCACACGAGCTCAAGCTCGAGGGCACGCTCACGGCCATCCGTTCCGTCGGCGAGGTGGGGCGGGACAGCTCCGAGGGCGAGCTGTCGCCCGTCTCGCTCGTGCTCGTCGGGGACGGACCTGCGCGTGCCGAGATCGAGGCCGCGGCATCCGAGGCCAACGCACGGCATGGTGACGGAACGGTGGTGATCACCGGGCAGCTCGACGACCCGCGCCCGGCATATGCGGCGGCGGACGTCGCGCTCGGTATGGGCGGTTCGGCGTTGCGCGCCCTCGCCTACGGCAAGCCGCTCATCGTGCAGGGCGAGCGCGGATTCTGGCGGACGCTCACGCCGGAGTCGCTCGCGGGCTTCCTCTGGACCGGGTGGTACGGCATCGGCGATGGTGCCGAGGGAGGCGGGGGTGCATTCCGGGATGCACTGCGGCCGCTCCTCGCCGATCCCGCTCGGCGGCGGGAGCTCGGCGAATTCGGACTGCGCACGGTGCGCGAGCGCTTCTCGCTCGAGCGCGCCGCCGGCCTTCAACTCGAGGTCTACCTGCAGGCCCTCGAGGGCCGGGGCAGCGGTTCCGCCGTGCTCTCCGAGTCGGTTGCGCTCGCGCGGTACGCGCGATACTACGGGGAGAAGCGCGCGCTTCGGGCCCTCGGTCGTGAACGTCTGGACGACTTCAATTCGCGGCCCGTCACCGCACGCAACCGGGATCGAGGTGCGTGATGCGCGGCACGACTGACTCGGCATCCGCCGATCCCGTTCCCCTGGTGTGGTTCCCCGGAGTCGGATGGGATGAGGTGACCGGTACGGATCGGCTCATCGTCGAAGCGATCGCCCGGACGCGTTCCGTGATCTGGCTCGACCCTCCCAACCGCGCGGGATGGGACGGTTGGCTTCGCGGATCCGCGCCGGCCTTCCAGACGATCGGCGCCGTCAGGCGCGTGCAGGTGCCCGCGACCCTCGGTGTCACGCGTTGGCCGCTGCGGGCGGTGTCGCGGTGGTTGCAGCACGCCTCGTTCGCGCGTGCGACGCGAGCCCTCTCCGGGGGAGTCGTGGTCGTCGCGAATCCGCTCACCCGGTTCCCGTCCTCTGGCAGGTTCACCCGGGTGCTGTACGTCACCGACGATTGGATCGAGGGAGCGTCGATGATGGGCGTGAGCAGGCGGTTCGTCGAACGCATGCTCCACCGGAACATCCGCGAGGCCGACGCCATCGCGGTCGTGAGCCCAGAGCTCGTGGCGCGAATCGAGGCCTTGGTGCCCGGCGTAACCGAGGGGCGCCGCGTCACGGTCATCCCGAACGGTGCGCCGTCGACGGTTGCCGACCTGCACGACCGCGGCCGTCTCCCGATCGCCGGCGTCATCGGCCAGCTCAACGAACGGCTCGACCTCGCCTACCTGAAGGCCGTCGTGGACGCGGGGATTCCGCTGCGGCTCGTCGGCCCGCGCACCGATCGCCAGCCGGAGTTCTCGGCGGAACTCACGCGATTGATGGGGCATCCGCTCGTCGATTGGCGCGGCGCCGTGGCTCGAGAGGAGGTGCCCGACCATCTCGCCGAGATCGGCGTCGGGCTGACGCCGTACGCGGACACGCCGTTCAATCGGGCGAGCTCGCCCTTGAAGACCCTCGAGTACCTCGCCGCGGGCGTCGGCGTGGTGTCGACCGAACTGCCGGCGTCGCGGTGGTTCGCGTCGCCGCACGTGCGGGTCGAGACGAGCCCCGCCTCGTTCGCCTGTGCGGTCGAGCTGGCCCTCGCCGCGCGCGATGATCGGGCGCTCGAGCGGGATCGACGCGAGTTCGCCGGAGCTCACAGCTGGGACCGACGCGGGGCGTCGCTCGTCGACCTGGTCGAGCGGTCGGGTGGGCGGGCGGATCGTCACGTCGTCGCGGGAGGTCTGCGATGACCACTCGCCTGCTGTTCCGCGCGATCTTCCGGCGCTGGTACGTGATGCTCCTCGCGGTCGTGGTCGCGGCCGGAGCGTACGTGCTGCTCGAGCGCGACGGCGGAACCTACTCGACGAAGCCGGTCGTGGCATTCCTGCTGCCCGGCGGCGAGTCCCTGGCGGCCGGCAACGGACTCGAGAACGAGGCCGTCATCTCGTTCGCCGCGACGGTCGCCGAGTCGATCAACAACGGCCGCCCGGCCGAGCGCTACTCGCGCGACAGTGCGCCGCTCTACGGGGCGGGCATCCGTCAGGACGTCCGCATCTCGGTGCCGAGCGACGGCACGCAGTGGCGTGCGAACTTCCCGCGCGCCGAGATCGCGATCTCGATCGTGGGCTCCGATCGTGCGTGGGTCGAGGCGACACAGCGTCAGTACCTCGAGAAGATCGTCGCGATCTCCGAGGCGCAGCAGATCGCGATCGGTGCCGTGGAGACCGAGCGCATCCACACCGAGGTCATGCCGCTCACGACAGCGATCGAATACGTCTCGGCGGGACGGACCGCAGAGCTCGCCGCGATGGGCGCGCTGCTCGCCGCGGCGCTCATCCTTGGGGCCTGGGTGTCGGTGCTCCTCGAACGCCGGTCGGCCTCGGCGCGGCGGCGCGTGCCGACCGGGCATCAGCAACCCATGCGAAGTGCGGCCGGGCCGATACCTTCGCGATACCCTCTGCGTACCGAGGAGTGAGGCGGCGAACATGAACGTACTCGAGACGCTGCGGGGCCTGCTCCGACGCTGGTACATCACCCTGCCCGGCATCATCATCGCGCTCGGTCTCGCGCTGGCCGCCCTCGTGCTGACGCCGCCGAGCTATGAGCGGTCGGCGAGCCAGCTCCTGTTGCCGGACCGGGTGAGCCTTCCCGACGACGGTAACCCCTATCTCTACATCTCGGGGCTCTCGCTCGCGGCCGACGTCCTCGTCCGTGCCGTCGGATCCGAGAACACGCTCAACGAGATGGCCGAACGATTCCCGGGCGTGGAGATCGAGGTCGCGCGCGATCCGAGCACGGTGAGTCCGATCATCGTCGTGACCGCGACCGCCGCTCAGGATGCCGAGGCGGGACGTGCCCTCGAGGCGATGATCGAGCAGACGGTGGACACGCTCGACCAGATGCAGGAGGACGACGGCATCGCTCCCGGGAGCCGCATCCGCGTGTCGACCTTGACGGTCGACCAGCAGGGCATCACGATCCAGAAGACGCGGTACGCGTTCGCCGCAATCGCGCTCGCGGGCGGTCTCCTCCTCACGATCGTCGTCGCCGCGCTGGTCGACGGGTTGAGCGTGCGCAGACGCCGTCGGTCGTCAGCGATCGACGCGGGCGGCGAAGCGGATGCTGCGGGCGAACCCGACGGCGGAACCCAAGGGCTCCGGGCGAGCGCACTCGACCGGGTTTCGACGGCACCCCCCGCCGCCGAACGTGCCCCCGGGCCGCCACTGCCGGACGAGCCGCTGATCTCCGCCGGGTCGCCCGCCGCAGGTGAGACAGCCCTCGAACACGAGCGAGCGCTGCAGTCGGCGCGACCGCAGCACCACCCACGAACCCGCACATGAGCTCGAGTCGCACCACGCAGCGGAGGACGGCACGTCAGCACGTCGGCAATCGACGAATCTGGCAGCCCGACGCCGTATTCATGCTGAGCGTGTACGTGGTGCTGCTGTGCGTCATCCCGTCGGGCCTGACGATCACGGTCCTCGCGTCGCTCGGTTGGCCGTCACTGCTGTGGGGGTTGCTGCTCGCCTTCTGGTGGGCCGTGCATCAACTCATGGTCGTCTCCCGCCCGGTGGAGCATCCTTCCCAGCCGGTCCGGCTGGTGTTCGCCGGGCTGGTGCTGGTCGCCCTGGTGAGCTTCGCTGCCGCGATGCTGCGCGGCCAGCCCGTGGACCAGGTGAGCCCCGCGATGACGAGCCTGCTGCGGCTCGTGTCATTGGGCGGTGTCCTGTTCGTCGCCGTCGACGGCATCCGCACGCTCGAGGAACTCCGCCGACTCGTCAACGTGCTCGTGGTCGTCGTCTCGCTGGTCGCCGTGCTCGGCCTCGCCCAGTTCGTCACCGGGCAGGAGATCATCGACGCGATCACGATCCCAGGCATGAGCGTGAACGAATCCGGAGGGGCGCAGGTTCGAGGAGCGTTCGTCAGAGCGGTGGGCACCGCGATCAACCCGCTCGAGTACGCGGCCCTCCTGTGCATGGTCTTCCCATTCGCGCTCGCGTTCGCCTTGCGGACGAGACCGGGACCGCGGCTGTCGTTCGCGCGCGCCGTCCGGTTGCTTCCACTCGCCCTGATCAGCATTGCCACCCTGATCTCGGCCTCGCGCTCCGCGCTGCTCGGCCTCCTCGTGGCGATCGTCGGCATGCTGCCGGCACTGTCGAGGAAGTTGAGGACCGGGGTGGTGATCGGCGGCCTCATGCTCGCGGCGATCGTGATGGTCGCCGTGCCCGGAATGTTCTCGACGATGCTCGCGCAGTTCGTCGAGGTCGACGACGACCCGAGTGCGCAGTC
This sequence comes from Agromyces sp. Leaf222, assembly GCF_001421565.1. Taxonomy (NCBI): domain Bacteria; kingdom Bacillati; phylum Actinomycetota; class Actinomycetes; order Micrococcales; family Microbacteriaceae; genus Agromyces; species Agromyces sp. Leaf222. The sequence continues at coordinate 455,671 of NZ_LMKQ01000002.1, forward strand.
CAGGACGAACGCCCTCGCGAAGTTGCCGGATTTCATCGCCGCCTCGCCGTTCGTCGGCACCGGCTTCGGCACGTTCCTCTCGCGGTACTACATCTTCGACAACGCGTGGGCGCTCTGGACCATCGAGCTGGGCATCCTCGGACTGGTCGGGCTCCTGTCACTCGTCTGCTGCGCGATGTGGTCGGCGTTCCATGCCCGCACCGTGACCGACGACCCCGAGATCCGCCTGCTCGGGCAGGCGGCGGGCGTGTCCGTGCTCACCGCTGCCGTGATCTTCGCTGGATTCGACGGGTTCTCGTTCCCGATTTCGAGCGGCCTGTTCTTCGTCTGCGTCGGCCTCTGCGCAGCGGTGCGCTCGGTCGCGGCCTTCGACGCCGCAGCCAAGGCAGGCGGGCCGGTGGGCGACCTCGCAGAGGACCACGAAATCAGGTCGTGACGGGCGAGCCCTTGACGGACGCCCCGTGGGGGCGTCGGTGGGACGCGCGGCCCACGGTTCAATCGGCGAGGGCGATCCGGTAGATGTGATGCGTGTGTTCAGCGGCGAACGAGTCGCTGAACGTGCCATTCGAGACCTTGATCGTGCGACCCTCGCCGACGACCACGACGGATGCCGCGGAGGCGAGCTCGGGCGGAAGCACGAACGTCCGGGACCCGGTGCCGCCGTCCGTCATCGCGAAGACGTAGGCGTCACCGCCGGCGGCCTTGAGGCTCGTGTCGAGGCCGGTGCCGAATCGCCAGGTGTACGTCGGCGTGTTGAGCACCGGGGCGAGCGAGCGCACCTGCGCATTCACGGCGGTGATCTTCGCCTTGCGGTCTGCGCCGCACTCGAGGATCGAGTAGTTGCCGCACTCGCCGTTGTTGTTGTGCTGGAAATACGCGATGCCCGACGCGCCGTTGATGATCGCGTTCCACACCGCACCCTCGATCTGTTCGCCGGTGATCGTGGTCGCATCGTTGTCGGTCAGGTACGGCATGGCGGTCTCGACGAACACCCAGTTCGGCGTGAGGTCCTTCGGGTTCGCGAACGTCTCCATGCGGTCCTGCAGCCAGCCATAGGCGCTCGAGCTCGCCGGGCTCTTTCCGATGGGCCAGGCGGGGTTCGTGGCGAGAAGCCCTTGCACGTGCGGGCTCGTGTACGCGTACTTGTCGACACTCGTGACGTCCAGCAGGGCGACATGGTCGTCCATCGTCGCCGGCGACCACCACGTGCCGAGCACGCCGTTGCCGAAGTTGGCCTGCAGGAACCGGCCGTCCTTGCGTGAACGCAGTTCCTCCGACCACGCGCGCTGCTGTGCGAGCCAGGCTTGCTCATCGCCCTGGCAGCCGCCGAGACCCATGTCGCACTCGTCGCTGACCAGCCAGCCGACGACACCGGGGTCGTCGCCCACTTCGGACCGAGTCCACTCGTCGCGCTGGGCGAGCACCGAGATACCCTGACCGGTCATCGTCGAGACGCTTGAGCCGTCGTGCTCTGCGCCCATGTAGGTGTTGACCCCGGCGGCCTTCAGCGCGGCAGCGTGCTCCGGCTTGCCGAGGAACACCGAGATCGGGAAGAACGCGGCGTCGGCCCATCCCGATGCCTTCGCCTTGGGGAACTGGGCGTAATACGAGGGGCCTCCGTACCATGCCTCCTTCGGCAGGGTGAGCTGCGAACTGCCCAGCGGCGGACTGGTTGGCGGGTTCGTCGTGGGTGGGGTGGTCGGCTTCGGCGTGACGGTCGGCGTCGGCGTGACGGTCGGCTTGGGCGTCGCCGTCGCCGTCGGCTTGGGCGTCGCCGTCGGCGTCACGACGGGAACTCGACCGCCCGCGACGTACCGCACGTCGACGTAGTAGTTGGAGTTGCGGTAGTTCGAGGTGGGGTACCCGCCCTTGCCGTACCGGTACACGCCGGCGCCCTTCGGGAAGGTCACGCCACCCTTCGTCTTGGCGCGGGTGAAGTACTGCGTGTCGGCCGCGTATCGGCCCTTCGGCGCCAGGTACGACGCGACGTACGTCTTGCCGACCTCGACGCGCACCGGCTTGCTGAAGTTCGCGCCGACCCATCCGGAGGTCTTGCCGGCGGGGAAGCGCACCGTTGCGAGTCGCTTGCCGGTCGGGCTCCACAGCGATCCGACATGCGGGCCGCGGTTCGCGGGTGTCCGGTAGAACTCGATGCCCGTGATCGTGCCGGCTTTCGCCACCGTGAAGCGCACGCCGAGTTCGACCGAGGCCGTGTCGGGGTCGGCGGCGACGCGGGGGCGCACCGAGTTGTCGAAGACGCCGGTGGCGGCGCTGGCAGGCGCGGCGCCGAGCGTCGACCCGACGACGGCCGTCGTCGTGGCGAGCACCGCCGTGAGCGCGAGCGCGGCAAGCGTGAAGAGACGTCGTCGCCGACGCGGCCCCCGATGGACTGCTCGCTCGGTTCGTTGACGCTGAGAGCTCGTTGCCACGTTCTACATCCCATGCTCGGTCGAGTCGATATCGATCGAGTGTCGCGCGTAGGGTCCCGCACCCGCGCAAAGCCTAACATTGAGGATCGCTCGGTTGGCAAGCCTCTCGATCGAACGCCGCGGAACGGACATGCGTCTCGGTCAGGTCCTTCCGGCCGCTGTCTCCGCAGCGTCGGCCAGGCGATCGAGGACTGCCCGGTCCGTCGCCGAGGTCGACTGGACGTGGATGGCGAGGTGCTCTGCGGCGAGACGATGCACGAAGGCGTCGGCGCCGGCCCGATCAAGTGGGGCGGGGTCCCAGTGGCTGAGGCAGCGCGTCTCGGCGGAGGTGAACGATTGCTCCGAATCCGTGCCGAAGGCCGCCACGTACTCGCCGTACAGCAGGCACTCCGACAGGGCGAGTTCCGATGCGAGGACTCCGGCCCACGGCCGCCCGGTCACGGTCTCGACCCGCCCGAGCAGTGCTCGCACGGTTGCGGGCGACCAGGTCAGGAAGCTCGCGATGTAGTCCGCCGCATCGGGATCCGGGGTGGGCGTGCCGATGAGCCGGGCCGCATTCGTGCGCCACCGGATGTGCTGGGGCATGCCCGCGTGGACGGCGCCGGGACTGCGGTAGAGGCGCACTCGATCGCCGTCGCGGAACATCGACTCGTCGAGGTCGCGCACGATGAGCACGTCCGAATCGATGATCAGCGCGACGTCCTCCTCGCGGCTCGCGACGAAGGCGAGCTTCACGAGTTGCTGGAGGATCCACCCGCGCACCGGCGGCCACGGCCGGGCGAGGTTCACCGCCGCGACGTCGAATCGACGCGGCAGCCTGGCCAGCCTGCTCAGCCGGCTCGTCGAGACGAAGGAGCGCGGCAGTACGTCGAACTGCGAGTGCACCTGCAGACGATCGGACGCGAGCTGCGAGAACAGGCGCAGGTCGGGCGGAGGCACGAGCACGTGGTGCGTCACGTCCTCGGGGGCATGGCGCAGCACCGACTCGTGCAGGCGGGCGAAGTTCTCGTAGTCCGGCGCGTAGCTCGGCGTCACGATCGCGAGGCTCATGCGGCGCTCCCTGTTTCGTCGTGACGGCTCGCCCGCGGCAGGTCCGCCCAGGTGCGTTCTGAGAGCACGGTGCGCAGTGCCGCGCGATGGGCCGGCATCCACGCGCGCGCCGCCTCGTGCATCACGACCGCGCCGCGGTAGGCGGCCGCGGTGATCGGGCCGTGGTGCTTGCGCATGTAGCGGATGCGGTTGACGGCCATGAGGCGCTCGAGGTCGACCGAGGCGCCCGAGCCGCCCTGTGCGTGGCGCACGACGGCCCCAGGCTCGAACCAGACCGTGCGACCCAGGTCGCGCACGCGGCGCAGGAAGTCGGTCTCCTCCGAGTAGAGGAAGAAGCGCTCGTCCCACGGGCCGACGGCGCGTGCGACCCGTGCGTCGATCAGCAGCGCGGCGCCCGTGGCCCAGTCGGCCGGGTGCGGGTGCTCGTATGCCGAGGCGTCGTGGACGACCTCGGCGAACGCGCCGGGGCGGGAGGCGAACCGGCTCCCGAAGGCCGCATCGCCGACCGCGCGGAGCAACGACGGCTCTCGCCTGAGCGAGGTGAACGGCGAGCCGTCGGCGTCGAGGATCCTCGGCACGACGACCCCGACATCCGAGTGCCGCAGGCGTTCGCGGAGCGCGGCGATGGCGCCGGGCACGACGACGAGGTCGGGATTGAGGATGAGGATGGTGCCGGCATCACCGACGGCGCGCATCGCGGCGTTGATCCCGCCCGCGTAGCCGAGGTTGCCGCCCGTCTCGATGGCGACGATGTCCGAGTGGCTGCGGGCGACGGCGAGGGTGCCGTCCGAGGAGCCGTTGTCGGCGACGACCACGCGCAGTCGCTGGCCCGCTGCCTCGACCCGGAGCGACGCGATCAGGGCCTCGAGGTCGTTCGCGCTCTCGTAGGTGACCACGACGACCGCGACGTCGGCCGTGGCATCCGGACCCGCGAACCGGCCGGACCGCGACGACGCGGGGTCGTCGCCGATCGCGACCGCCGGGCTCGCATCGGGGGAGGCCATGGCTACGCCGACCCCGCCCCGCTGCGCCGCAGGATGCGGTAGGCGCCGGGCCCGTAGAGCAGGTATCGCTTGGCGAGGCGCTTGGGCTCGAGCACGAGTCGCCACGCCCATTCCATGCCGTGCGACGAGACCCATTCGGGCGCCCGCGAGACTCGCCCGGCGAGGAAGTCGACCACCGCGCCGAACGCGAGCAGCACCTTCGCCCCGGTCATCACGCCGAAGTGGTCGATCCACAGCTCCTGACGGGGCTTGCCGAGGCAGACGACGAGGATGTCGACGCCCGCCGCCGCGATCTCCGCGGCGAGGTCCGACGACGAGTCCATGTCGAGCAGTTCGGCGCGCGCGGGCGACCAGACGCCGGCCACCCGGAGGTTCGGCGAGCGCTCGCGCAGGGCTTCGAGCAGTCGATTGCGGATGTCGGGGGCTCCGCCGATGAACCCGACCGAGACGCCGTCGGCCTCGGCGTGCTCGAGGATGGGGCCGATCAGGTCGCTCCCCGAGAGCCGCGGCCACGCCTGGCCCGTCGCGCGGCGCGCCTGTGCGGCGATGGGTGCGCCGTCGATGAGGTGCAGCCAGCGGATGTCGCTGCGTGCGCCGTCGCGGATGCCGAAGGCCCCGGTCAGCACGCGTCGATCGCCGAAGTAGTGCAGGTGGTCGAGGTTGACGGAGACCACGCCGAGCGGCCGCTCTCCGGTGGTGAGCGATCGGCGTCGGATCTGCTCGACCGCGTCGGCGCGCCCGTGGAGGTCGACGGGCACGCCGCCGAGGCGAACGCGCACCGGCGCGGTGCCATGCTCGACGGCGACGATCGAGCCGGTGCCGGTCTGAGATGGGGCAGGTGTCGTCGCGGCGGTCGGGTCGCCCTGGGCTGCTCCGGTGATCGCGTCCGTCGCATCGAGGCGGGTGCTCGACGCACGGTCGCGGCGGATGAGCGTCATGACGCCGTCTCCTCGGCCAGGACCCCGTCGACCTCGTGGTGGCGTTGCCCGGTGCTCGGGCACACCCAGACGCCCGGCGGTCCCTCGACGAGGGGCACACCGGCGCGGCCGACCCAGCCGATGCGGCGGGCGGGAACCCCGACGACGAGCGCGTACGCCGGCACGTTCCGCGTCACGACGGCTCCGGCGGCGATGAGCGACCACTCGCCGATCTCGACGGGGGCCACGCACACCGCGCGCGCGCCGACGGATGCGCCGCGACGCACCGTGACGCCGACCGCGGTCCAGTCCTCAGCGGACTTGATCGTGCCGTCGGGGTTCACCGCTCGTGGGAACTCGTCGTTCGTGAGCACCACGCCCGGGCCGATGAAGACGCCGTCCTCGAGTCGGGCCGGCTCGTACACGAGCGCGTTGTTCTGCACCTTGCAGCGGTCGCCGAGCACGACGCCGGGGCCGAGGTACACGTTGCGGCCGATGACGCATTCCTCGCCGATGACCACGTGGTCGCGCACCTGGCTCAGATGCCAGATCGACGTGCCGTCGCCGATGGCCGCCGATGGGTCGATCGAGGCGCTCGTCGCCACGCGGACGACGGGTTCGATGGCCTCGTCGGGCACCAGGGCGGTCGTCATCGTGGCCCGACCTCCTCGCGTCGCGAGACGGGTCGGCATTCGAGGCGTGCGGTGGCGGGAGTTCGGGTCGACGGGCGTTCGAGCATCTCGTGCGTACTCCGGATCGGGCAGGATGACCGCCGTGGTCATCGGGAGTCGGATGGTTCGGGGAGGCCCATGGGGTCGGGGCCGGTCGGGATTCGTCGTGCTGCGGCCGGGGCTGTCGGCCGGGCGGTGCTTCGGGGTGTTCGGGTGGGTGGGAGGCGGGGCGGGCGTGTCGGGGAGTCGAACTGCTCGGGTGGCGGGTTGGTCGGGTTGGTGGGTTGCGGGGTTGCCGGGTTGGCGGGCCTGTTGGGGAGTCGGGACATCCGGATGGCGCAGGGTCCGGTCTTCGGGGACCGGGTGATGATGCTTCGGCGTTCGTGTCGCGGTGATGCCGATCGCCTCGATCGGCTCGGTTCCGACGACTGCGTCGGATTCGCCGGCCGAACGGTCGCGTTCTGAGCCTCGGTGTGAACGCTACTGATGCACCACCTCCTTCTCCTCCCCCAGTGAGGGGGAGCCCTGCTCAGGGGACTCTTCGCTCGGTCGGGCGACCCCGACCACGGTGGCCGGTGCGACGGCGGACGCCGGTTCGATCGCGAGGTCGGATGCCGGTTCGGCCGCCGCCGCGAGATGGTGCGCCAGGCGCACCGCCAGCGTGGCCGCCAGGAACGTCGGGTTGGCCTCGCCGGCGGTGCGGAACACGCTGCTCGAGGCGATGTGCAGGTTGCTCGTGCCGTGCACCCGGCAGTCGCCGTCGACGACGCCGTCGGCCGGGTCGACGCTCATCCGGGTGGTGCCGATGCTGTGGAATCCGTCCGTCGCCTGCTCCCAGATGAGCGCGCGCACTGCTGCCTCGTCGGGTGCCGGGTACTCGAGCCTGCCGATGCCCGAAGACCGCAGCTGCTCGTCGAGGAGCTCGTGGCATCGCAGCAGGGAGTCGACGTCCTGCTCCCGGTAGCGGTAGTCGATGCGGAGCTCCGGGCGGCCGGCCTCGTCGATCTCCATCGTCAGGCGGCTGTCGGGATCGGGAACCTGCTCCGAGTGGTAGTGCAGCGCGTAGCGGCCGCCCTCGTTGCGGAGGATGAATCCGGGCTTGCGAACGGGGGAGAGGTAGCGTCGGCGCAGGATGTCGAGCACGTCGCCGGCAGCCCGCCACGGGCGGCGGAGGATGTTGCCGATGTGGGGAGCGATCCGGTACGGCTTCGGTCCGATGTGCCGAAGGCGGATGCCCTCGGCGAGGATCCGGCGCCCGACGGGCGGAATGGTCAGGCCGAGGAAGACGGCCGAGAGCGTCGCGTTGCGGTGCTCGGCTTCGTAGAAGGGCGGGTTGTCGAGGTAGAAGCTCGTGTTGAGCACGCCGTGGCGCCGCTGTGCGGCCTCCTGGAGCGTGAACCGGCGCCGGAGGTAGGTGGAGTGCTCGTCGAGCACGAAGTCGAGGTCCGCGGCGCGTGCCGGGTCGTCGAAGACGATCTCCGCCACGGCCCCCGTGAGATGCCCCATGTAATAGCGCCCGAGCGGGCCGTCGACGCCGCCGAACGATCCGGGCTGCCCGGCCTGGACGCCGAGGAGGAACCGGGTGATCTCGAGGCCGCCCATGGCGAGCACGTAGTCGTGGGCACGCACCCGAACCGCCTCGCCCCCGCGCTGCACGACGAGTGCGGTCACGGACCCGTCGTCGGCGCGGTCGAGGTCGACGAGCGGGCTTCCCTCGAGCACGGTCACCAGCGGATGGCTCGTCACGCGTTCGCCGAGTCGAGGGGCGAGCTTGGGTCGGCGCGCCCAGCGCTCGAGGTTCGACATCTCGAATTCGCCGAGGCCGTCCCAGTCGGGCAGCGGAGAGCGGAACGCGTCGGTCCCGCAGTCGAGGTGCTCTGCTGCGGCGGCCTGCCAGGGCCGGACCTCGTCGACGCCGATCGGCCACTCGCTGTCCGGCACGTACGCGCGCGCCTCGAAGTCGATCGGCTCGTAGGGCACGCAGCGCCCACCCCAGAGCCACGACGTGCCGCCGATGCCGCGTCGCGTGGTCTGCGAGAGCGGTGCGTGCCGCGCGGGGTCGACGATGCGCGAGCGGCCCGCCGATTTCGGCTCGATGTCGCGCTTGGCGGAGCGTGCGTCGCCTGCGTCGACGAGGAGCACCCGCCGACCCAGCCTGGCCGATTCCATCGCGAAGGCGAGGCCGACGGGCCCGGCGCCGACCACGGCGACGTCGTAGCCCTCGAGGACGGTCTCGGCCGAGGGCCGGTTCATGATGCGGCTCCCGCCCGCACCCGGCTCGACGCGTCGCGTTCCCACGTTCGAGCGCTCGCCCGGCGCAGGATCGCGTCGGATCGTCGCCGCGAGATCGTCGTGAGCACGACGTAGTACGCGAGGTCGACGAGGCTCCGCGGTCCGCGCACCGAACCGATGAGGGCTGCGCCGCGCGATCCGGCGGATGACGGGATGCCGAGTTCGACGTACCCCCGGCGTTGCCTGGTGAGCACCGCGAGCAGGCCTGCGGTATCGCGAGGGGTTCGCACGCGCATGGGCTCGGTCTCGACCACGCGCTTCTCGTGGTCCTCGAAGCGCGCGTCGAACCACGAGTCGTCGGCGGTGACGCTCGGGAACTCGGGGATGCGGTGGTGGCCGGCCTCGTTGGCGGCGTAGCCGCCAGCCCCCCAGAGCCGGAGCGGCGGCGCGGGGATGCGGCTGCGCGCGCGGTAGTAGGCCCGCACGCCCGCGGTCGCACCGGTCGTGTCGTAGACGTGGAAGGCCCGGGCCGCGAGCACCCCCGGCTCCTCGAGTGCGTCGAAGACCGCGAGCACGGCCTCGGGCGCGATCTCGATGTCGGCGTCGAGGTACAGGCGCGGCCAGGCGGATGCGGCCCGGTCGCCGGCGTTCAGCGCGGCGGGTTTCGACGCCTCGGTGATCTCCACCACGCGGACGCCCACGAACGCGCGCGCGAGCGCGGCGGTGTCGTCGGAGCATCCGTTGCACACCACGACGACCTCGAACCCCGGCACCGCAGCGAGCGGCGCGAGCGCGCGAAGCGTTCGGCCGATCACGGCCGCCTCGTCGTGGGCGGGGACGATCACGGCACCGACCCGATCGGCGGGGATGTCGACCGCGGGCCGCGGCGCGGGTTCGTGGGTGACGACCGACCCGTCGGGGGAGGGCGGAGGCACGGCCTCCATCATGGTGGGGCTGGTCCGGGTCGGCGGAGTTCGCATCTGAGCGGGACTTCCTCGGGATCGGTGCGGGATCGGTGCGGGGTCTGGCGGGTGGGGCGTGTGCGGGTCGGGCGGCCGGGTCCGGCGGGCCGGTGGTGGCGGTGACCTGCAGCTAGTAGGCGCCCGCCGGTCGGGCGACGACCTTGGCCGTGCGCCAGATGAGCATGAGGTCGCCGGCGAGCGACCAGTTCTCGACGTAGTACAGGTCGAGGCGCACGCTCTCCTCCCAGCTGAGGTCCGACCGCCCGCTCACCTGCCAGAGGCCGGTGAGCCCGGGCTTGATGAAGAGCCGGCGGTGCACGTCGGAGGTGTACGCGGCCACCTCCGTCGGCAGCGGCGGCCGCGGTCCGACCATGCTCATCTCGCCGCGGACGACGTTCCAGAGCTGGGGGAGTTCATCGATGGAGTGCGCCCGCAGGTACCGCCCGAGGCGGGTGACCCGGGGGTCGTCCTTCAGCTTGAACAGCAGGCCCTCGCCCTCGTTCCGGCCGCGGAGCTCGGCGAGCCTGGCCTCCGCGTCGGGGACCATCGACCGGAACTTCAGCATCTCGAACGTCTCGCCGTTGCGGCCGATCCGGCGCTGCCGGAAGAACACGGGGCCGGGGCTGTCGATCTTGATGGCCGCCGCGATGAGCATCAGCAGCGGCGTGATGATGATCAGCCCGCAGAGTGCGGCGGTCACGTCGAAGCCGCGCTTGAGCACGTGCTTGCCGCCCTCGAATCGCGGGGTCTCGACATGGATGAGGGGGAGGCCCTCGATGGGCCGGAAGTGGATGCGGGGGCCGGCCACGTCGGCGAGCCGGCTCGAGAGCACCAGCTCGGCGCCGAGCGGCTCGAGCGCCCACGCGAGCGAGCGGATGTAGGCGCTGCCGCCCGCCGGGTGTCCGGCGACGATGACCGCCTCGGCTCCGGCATGCGCTGCCGCGCTCGCCGCGTCGTCGAGGCCGCCGATGATCGGGACGATCCGTCCGCCGATCCTGATGGAGGAGTCGCCGGCCGCGCGGCCTTCGATCACCGCCCCCTCGATGGAGAACAGCGGCCCGGCGGACTCGCTGATGCGCTCGACGACGTACTGCACGTCCTCGAGCTTGCCGATGACGATCGCGCGAGCGAGGTAGTGCCCGTTCGACTGCGCTGCGCCGAGACGCTTGCGCCAGAGCCAGCGCTCGGCGAGGAGTCCGCCGAGTCCGAGCGGCAGCGCGATCAGCAGCAGGCCGCGGGCGGCGGGGATGCTGACGAGTGCGCACACGACGGCCACCCAGCCGAGGGCGAGGAAGGTCGCGTTCGCGACCCGCTTGTACTCGGTGGCGCCGATCCCGAGCACGCGGCTCTCACGGGAGCGGAGGATCGAGAGCAGCGCGAACCATCCGCCGATGAGGATGATCGCCGCGACGAGCGAGGCGAGCGTCACGCCGGCGAACAGCACTGGGCCGCGCACGCCCGTCGCGGACGGGAGGGGAACGACCAGCCCGACGGTGACGGCGCCGATGATGACGGCCGCGTCGGAGACGACGAGGCCGACACGATGCCGCTTCACCCAGGGAGCACCGCTCTGCGGACGGGGCTGGATCGCGGTGCCGCCGACCGTGCCGAGTGCCGTGCCGTGCACTGCGGCCCGGGTGCGCCTCGGCTCGAGCGGCGAGCCGACGGGAATCGGAGGCGCGCTGTGCGAATGGGCATGGGTGGTCACGGATACTCCTGGGCAGCGGAGATCGGATGTTCGGGTTCACCCTCGGATCGAGCGGATGTCGCAGGCGATGCTGTGACGCATCACTTTGGGTTTCGACCTCCGAAAGATCCTCGAGACTGGTCGTGAAGCTACCCCTTCCGGGTGGATTCCAGCGGCCCCCAATGCGGGTTACCCTCGAACGGGTGACGGTGTGCGTGTGCCATCATGCGGGCCGTCGGGTGTCCGTCCGGCGGGCCGTCCGCCGTCGTCTTCGACGGGTGCCGAAGGGGTGCGACCGGCGCCGCCCGACCCCGCCCCCGGTCTCGCGCGACCACGGTGCGCCAGCGGCCCGGAGGTCGCTCGCGCCGCTACCGTGAGGCCATGAGAGACCTGTATCCGGAGATCGAGCCGCTCGAGACGGGCATGCTCGACGTGGGGGACGGACAGCACATCTACTGGGAGATCTCGGGCAACCGGGAGGGCAAGCCCGTCGTGTTCCTGCACGGCGGACCCGGGGGTGGCACGAGTCCGGCGCATCGTCGCATGTTCGACCCCGAGCGCTACCGGATCGTGCTCTTCGACCAGCGCGGATGCGGCCTGTCGATCCCGCACGCGAGCGAGCCTTCCGCCGACCTCTCGGCGAACACCACCTGGCACCTCGTGGCCGACATCGAACGGCTGCGCGCGCACCTCGGGGTCGACCGGTGGCAGGTGTTCGGCGGCTCGTGGGGGAGCGCCCTCGCACTCGCCTACGCCGAGACCCACCCCGAACGCGTCACCGAGCTCGTGCTCCGCGGCATCTTCACCCTGCGCCGCCAGGAGCTCGACTGGTTCTACGAGGGCGGCGCCTCGGCGATCTTCCCCGACCTGTGGGAGGACTTCGTCGCGCCCATCCCGGTGCTCGAGCGCACGCACCTGATCGAGGCGTACGGCCGCCTGCTCGCCGACCCGAACCCCGAGGTGCACCAGTCCGCCGCGATCGCGTGGTCGCGCTGGGAGGGCACCACGATCACCCTCCTGCCGCAGATCGAGACGATCTCGAAGTTCGTCTCGCCCGAGTACGCGACCGCGTTCGCGCGCATCGAGAACCACTACTTCCGGCACGGCGGATGGTGGGAAGACGGGCAGCTGATCCGTGACGCGCATCGGCTGGCCGGCATCCCGACGGTGATCGTGCAGGGGCGGTACGACATGTGCACGCCCGTGATGACGGCGTGGGACCTGCACCGGGCGCTGCCCGAGGCGGAATTGCGCATCATCGGTGATGCGGGGCATGCGTTCGACGAGCCGGGCATCCTCGACGCCCTCATCGACGCGACCGACCGGTTCGCCGGGGAGCGGTACCGGGGCGAGCTCGCCGACGACGATCTCATCGACGACGTCGACGAGGACGCGTTCGGCGATGCGGCCGACGCAGACGCAGACGACACGGATGCGCCGGAGGACACCGACGCGGACGACGAGGCCGACGGCGACGGATCCGGTCGCCGCGTGGAGTAGCTTCGAAGGATGACCTTCAACCCGAACGCCGACATCAGCGGCGGGAAGGCCTCCAAGCGAGGTCGCAACACCGGCATCGCGGTCGCCGGCGGCTTGGGCGTGATCGCGCTCGTCGTCGTCTCGCAGCTGCTCGGCGTCGACCTCACTGGCCTGCTCGGCGGCGGGGGCGAGGAGACGGCACCCGACTCGAGCATCGAGGAGTGCCTCACCGGCCAGCAGGCCAATGAGCGGGTGGACTGCCGCATGAAGGGGGCGTCGGCGTCGCTCGAGGCGTACTGGGAGCAGGCGGCGCCGCAGGAGCTCGGCCTCTCGTACACCGCCCCGAACGACTTCGTGCAGTTCGACCAGGCCACGAGCACCGGCTGCGGTTCGGCGACGAGCGCGACCGGCCCGTTCTACTGCCCGCCCGACCAGACGATCTACGTCGACGTCACGTTCTTCGACGAGCTCGAGAACCGCTTCGGTTCGAGCGGCGGCCCGCTCGCCCAGATGTACGTCGTGGCGCACGAGTGGGGGCACCACGTGCAGAACCTGGCCGGCACCCTCGAGGCGGCACAGGACGGCCAGACGGGGCCGACGTCGAACAGCGTGCGCACCGAGCTGCAGGCCGACTGCTTCGCGGGGGCGTGGGTCGCGAACGCGGCGAACACGACCGACGACCAGGGCGTCTCGTTCCTCGTGCCGCCGACCGCGGCCGAGGTCGCGGATGCGCTGAGCGCGGCGGCCGCCGTGGGCGACGACCGCATCCAGGAGGCCGCGCAGGGGCAGGTCACGCCGCACACCTTCACGCACGGCACGAGCGAGCAGCGCCAGAGCTGGTTCACGACCGGCTACGAGCAGGGCGCGGCCGCCTGCGACACGTTCGGCATCGACGGCTCGCAGCTCTGAGCCGTTCGGCGCCCGTCGCACGACTCCGAGCATCCGCGCTGGGCACGGGCGTCGCCGAGCACGGCGTTCTCGGTCACGGTGTCGTTGCGAATTCGTCGCAGCACCCGCGTCATGATCGTGCGGCTCGCGCGTCTCTCAGGTGAGGGCACGCAGCGGGCGTGCCGTGAGCGACGGGACACCCGAATGCATCACCAGAGCACCCCTACCGTGCCGCACCGCGAACTCTTCCAGGCAGCAGGTCTTCAGGAGACCGTCGAACTCGCGTGCACGTGCACCCGCGGAGCGGACCACTGGTACTCGCGCCCCGGCGGCCCGATCGAGCACGTCGCCCCGGCCCGCGTTCTCAGCGGATCGCCGAGGCGATCGCCTGCCCCAGCTGCACGGGCTTCGTGAACTGAGGCCAGTGACCGGTGGGCACGTCGAGGTAGTCGACGTCGCGCACCCGGGCGAGCTCGCGCGTGAACGGCGCGTCGGCGGCCAAGTACTCGCGCAGTGCGGCGCTGGGGAACTCCGACGCGATGATCGTGACGGGCACCTCGTAGCGGCGCTCGTCGACGAGGACGATCGGGTCGGCGGCGACGCGGGCCGGCTGCGGCACGGCGCGCGAGCGGAACATCGTGCGCAGGTCCTCGTCGAGGTCGACGAGGTCGGCGTCGTCGAACTCGTCCCACGCGGGCAGCGGGATCTCGCCGTCGACGACGGGGAGCGCGTCGTTGATGGCCTGCCCGTCGGCGAGGGGGCCGGCATCGACGTAGACCACGCGTGCGATGCGGTCGGGCCGCCGGTCGGCGACGCCGTGCGCGATCGGACCGCCGCCCGAGTGGCCGACGAGCACGACGGGCCCGTCGAAGGTGTCGACCAACCGCACGACGGCGTCGATGTGCTCGCGCAGGCCGATGCCCGAGCGGTCGGCGTCGACCGAGTCGAGCCCGGGCAGCGTCACCGGGTGGGTGCGGTGCCCCTGCTCTTCGATGAGGGGGACGACGTCGTTCCACGATGAGGCGTCGAGCCAGAAGCCGGGGATGAGGATGATGTCCATGGCTTCGACGCTACGGCCGCCCTCCGACACCCGCCCGACGCGAGCACGACGATGCCGAGGGCGAGGATCGCGAGCCCGAGCACCGATCCGGGGGCCAGCGTCTCGCCGAGCACGACGACGCCGAGGACCCCGGCGGTCAGGGGCTCCGCGAGCGTCAGCGTCGAGACCACCGCAGGGGCGAGTCCGGCGAGTCCGGCGCCGAAGAGCACGTAGGCGAGCGTCGTCGCGACGAGCCCGAGCCACAGCGCCATCGCGAGCCCGGGCCCGGTCGCGAGCCACGAGGCATCCGTCATCAGCAGCACGGGCAGGCTCACGACCGCCGCGGTGCCGAAGAGCGCCCCCATGCTGCCGGTCGGCGTGAACCCCCGGTCGAGCAGCCACTTGGCGGCGAGCGTATAGACCGCGTACGACGCACCCGCCCCGAGCGAGGCGAGCAGGCCGAGCGGGCTCGCCGTGGCGTGCGAGGGATCGGAGGCCGCGGCGAGCACGGCGACGCCGATCGTCGCGATCGCGGTCGCCACGAGCCAGCGCCGGCCAGGGAAGCGACGGCGGAGCACCCAGTCGAGCCCGCCGGTGAGCACGGGCGCCGATCCCAGGGCGACGACGGTGCCGACGGCCACCCCGTTGGCCGCGGTGCCCGCGAAGAAGGCGGGCTGGTAGGCGAGCACGCCGAGGGCTCCGACGGCGACGACGAGGGCGACGGCGAGCGGATGCCGCGGCGCGGCCGCGTGCGTCGAACGCGTGCCCGTCCTGGCCGCCGGGGTCGCCTGCGCCGCGGCATCCGCACGCCGCCGGCGCCGGACCAGGGCCATGACGGCCGCGACGAGCGCGAGCGCCCCGCCGCCGATGAGGATGCGCGCCGCGCCGATCGAGACGGGATCGGCGTCGGGGCCCAGCGCCTGCGCGGCGCCCGTGGTGCCGAAGCACACGGACGCGAGGAGCACGGCGACGACGAAGGGCATGCGGTGATTGTTCCACAATTCCCGGCGGGCGGATACGAGAGGACGACACGGGGCTGTGCGCCGGGCGGCCGCACCGCCGAATCCCGTCCGTTCCCGGTCGTCGCAGGCGTGCCGTGCGAGTCCCGGCGTCGGTGAGGCGGCGCAGCCCGGTAGGCTCGCATCCTGTCGCCAGCGATGCCGCGCGGCGGATGCGTCCCCCTGCGCGCCGCCGACCCGACGCGGCCGGCCCACTCGAGCTGCGACATCCGTCGACCCAACGGAGGACCCCGTGCGTGCCGTGCTCTTCACCGCGTTCGGCGAGCGACCAGAGCTCGCCGACGTGCCCGAACCCGAATGCCCGCCCCGCGGCGCGGTGATCCGGGTGCGCGCCACCGGCGTCTGCCGCAGCGACTGGCACGGGTGGATGGGCCACGACGACACCATCGCCCTGCCGCACGTGCCGGGCCACGAGTTCGCCGGCGAGATCGCCGAGCTCGGCAGCGAGATCGACCCCGACTCGGGCTGGAGCGTCGGCGACCGCGTCACGGCGCCCTTCATCTGCGCCTGCGGCCGCTGCGCCGAATGCCTCGGCGGCAACGAGCAGGTCTGCGACGCGCAGTCCCAGCCCGGCTTCACGAGGTGGGGCTCCTTCGCCGAGTACGTCGTCGTCGACGAGGCCGAGCTCAACCTGATCCGCCTGCCCGACGCCCTCGGCTTCGTCGAGGCGGCGTCGCTCGGCTGCCGGTTCGCGACCGCCTACCGCGCGATCATCTCGCGCAGCAGGCTTGCGCCCGGAGAGCAGATCGCGGTGCACGGATGCGGCGGGGTCGGCCTCTCGGCCATCATGATCGCCGTCGCCGCGGGCGTCACGGTCTACGGCATCGACGTGTCGGATGCCGCACTCGACGCGGCCGAGAAGCTCGGCGCCGTGCCGGTGCGCGGCGGCGAGGGTGCCGCAGAGCGCATCCTCGCGGCATCCGGAGGCGGCGTCGACGTCTCCGTCGACGCGTTCGGCAGCAGCGAGACGGCGTTCGCCTCGGTGCAGAGCCTGAAGAAGCGGGGACGGCACGTGCAGATCGGGCTCATGGTCGGCTCGAGCGCGCTCGCCGCGATGCCCATGGACGCGGTGATCGCCGGCGAGCTCGAGATCCTCGGCAGCCACGGCATGGCCGCGCACGAGTACCCGTCGATGCTCGGCGCCGTCGCCGAGGAGTTCTTCCGCCCGATCGAGCTCGTCGGCCGCCGCATCAGCCTCGACGAGGTGCCCGACGCGCTCGCCGCGATGGGCACGGCCGGCGCCGCCGGATCGGGCATGACGGTCGTCGAGCTCTAGCCCGGCTGCCCCGCCCGCGCCAGAATGGGCGGATGGATCCGATCGCAGCCCTCGAGGAGATCGCGTTCCTGCTGGAACGCGACCGGGCCTCGGCGTTCAAGTCGAAGGCGTTCCGCAAGGCCGCCGGCATCATCGGCGACCTCCCGGCCGCCGAGCTCGCCGAACGGGTGCGCGACGGACGCCTGAAGCGCACCCCGGGCATCGGCGACACGACGTTCGCCGTCATCGCCGACGCCGTCGATGGCCGGGTGCCCGCCTACCTCATCGCGCTCCGCGAGAAGAGCGGGCCCGCCGCCGGCGCGGCGCCCACGGGCCTCCGCGCGAAGCTGAAGGGCGACCTGCACAGCCACACCGACTGGTCCGACGGCACGACGCCGATCTCGACCATGGCGCGCGCGGCCGAGCTCGTCGGGCTCGAGTACCTCGTCGTCAGCGACCACTCGCCGAACCTCACCATCGCCAACGGGCTCAGCGCCGAGCGCCTGCTCGACCAGCTCGACGTGCTCGACCGGCTGAACGCCGACAGCGACATCCGCCTGCTGTCCGGCATCGAGGTCGACATCCTGCTCGACGGGTCGCTCGACCAGTCGCCAGAGCTGCTCGGCCGGCTCGACGTGGTCGTCGCGAGCATCCACTCCAAGCTCCGCACCGAGTCGAGGGAACTGACCGAGCGGATGCTGCGCGCGGTGCGCAACCCGCG
This sequence comes from Agromyces sp. Leaf222, assembly GCF_001421565.1. NCBI lineage: Bacteria > Bacillati > Actinomycetota > Actinomycetes > Micrococcales > Microbacteriaceae > Agromyces > Agromyces sp. Leaf222. The sequence goes on from NZ_LMKQ01000002.1 coordinate 473,024, forward strand.
CACGAACGTGCTCGGGCACTGCACGGGCCGGCTCGTCGAGGGTTCGCGCGGCACGCGCCCGCAGTCCACCTTCGACGCGAACGCCGTGTTCGACGCCTGCGCCGAACACGACGTCGCCGTCGAGATCAACTCGCGACCCGAACGCCAGGACCCGCCCGACGACCTGATCGCGCTCGCGCTCGAGGCCGGATGCCGCTTCTCGATCGACAGCGACGCGCATGCCCCGGGCCACTTCGCGTTCCTCGAGCTCGGAGCCGCCCGTGCCGAGGCCAACGGCGTGCCGGCCGAGCGGATCGTGAACACCTGGCCGGCCGAGCAGCTGCTCGACTGGGCGGCGGCGCGCTGAGAGATCGGGTGCGCTGAGGCATCCGCTCGACGGAACGGCCTCGGTCGCGCCTGCGGTCAGGCGGGCGTGCGGGTACGCGCTTCGGAGGCGAGCGAGCGGGCCATCGCGGGCACCGGGAGGTCGGGCGTCGGCACCGGGGCCGATGGCGTCAGCGGTTCGGGAATCGCCGACAACCCGGCGTTCGACGCTGCAGCCTCGGCGAGCTGGTGCAGCCATGCGCGGTTGAGCGACGGCGCGCGGCCGCCCGAGTAGACGAACTCGAGCGCGATCGAGGGGCCGAACCAGACGGTCGTCTCGCGACCGCCCAGCTGCCACGTGAAGGGGAAGGACTCCTGACGGCGCAGCTTGTCGATGATCACGACCTGCAGGTGAGCGAGCAGGCGATCGTCGATGGGGATGCTGCCATTGCCGTTGTAGACGAGCGTGCCCACGGGGCCTCCGGTGGGTTCAGGGGTGATCACGACGTCGGACGACATCGGGATCGGGGAGGGCCGAAGGCGTTCGCCCTGTTCTCGAACCCCACCCCCGGGTGCGTTCGCAGGCCCTACCCGCGAAGTGCATCATACGGTAACCGGGATCGCAGGTTGTGCGTTCTGCACAGCCGCCCGTCCCGGCGCTCGACCAGGCGCTCGATCAGGCCACGTTCTCGTCGGGACGTCCGGGATCGGCCGGTGTGGTTCCGGCGGGCCGGTGCCGTGGGCGATGCGGCACGTAGCGGGGCACCGAACGCTGGAACCCGACGGCTCCGAGCAGGCCGATGACGCCGATCAGCCCGGTCGCGATCGAGAGCGACGCGACCGCCGAGACCCCGGCGATGAGCAGCGGGGCCGCCGCGGCGCCGGCGTCGGTCAGCAGCCGCCACGAGCCGAGGAACGCGGCCGGATCCGCCCGCGGTGCGACATCCGCACCGAGCGTCATGAGCACGCCGCTCGAGAGGCCGTTGCCGATGCCGACGCCGATCGCGGCCACGAGGAACCAGGTCACCGCGTCGGGCAGGTCGTGGGTGAACGCGAGCGCGAGGAACGAGGCGCCCATGAGCAGCATCGACGGCATCGACGCCCAGAGGCGCCCCCACCGGTCCATGATCTGGCCGCTCGAGTAGAAGAGCGCGAACTCGAGCGCGCCGGTCACCCCCACCACGAGCGAGATCGCCTCGGCATCGAGCGCGATCGACACGCCCCAGATCGGGAGCAGGTAGATCCGCGCCTGACGGATGCCCGAGAGCGTCGCCGCCGCGAGGCCGAGCCGGGCGAGCATGCCGCGGAACCGCCACATCGTGGCGAAGACCCCCTCACGTTCCGCGGCGGGCGTCGTCGTGGCCGACACGGGGGTGGATGCGGTGTGCGGCTGCGCATGCGGGAGCATGCCGAGCGCGTCGAGCTCGGACTCGGGGTCGCGACCGAGCAGCACGAGCAGCACGAGCGCCACGAGGCATCCGATGAAGAACCATGCGGTCGCCAGCGGATCGTCGAAGAGGGTCAGCAGGCCCGCCGCGACGAACGGGCCGGCGAACATGCCCAGGCGGAACGACCCGCCGAGCAGCGACAGTGCGCGTGCGCGGTAGGCCAGCGGTGCCCGTGTCGTCATGAACGCGTGCCTGGCGAGGCCGAAGGCCGCCGCGCAGAAGCCGACGCCGAACACCGAGACGCCGAGCACCACGAGGTTCGGCGCGAGCAGGATGCCGGCGGCGCCCACCATGGCCGCACCCGCCGCGACGGCCATCGTCGAGCGCTCGCCGATGCGGTCGACGAGCCATCCGGCGGGGATGTTGCCGATCATGCGTGCGACGACGATCGCCGCGGCGATCAGGGCGGCCTGCGGCACGGTCGCACCGAGCCGCGTGGCGATCACGGGGAGCACCGGCAGCAGCGCGCCCTCGGCGAGCCCGAACAGCAGGGTCGGCCCGTAGATCATGGGCGCGAAACGCCAGAGCACGCTCGCCGTCCCGACCTCCGGTCGGCTCATCGGCTCACGCGCTCGACGCGGTGAGATGGTGTTCGAGCAGGTACTCCGCGATCGCCATCGAGCTCGTCGCCGCCGGCGACGGCGCGTTGCGCACGAGCGTCACGGGCCCGACCTGGTCGACCGCGAAGTCGTCGAGCAGCTCGCCGCCGCGACCCCACGCCTGCGCCCGAACGCCGGCAGCGCCCTTGTGCGCCAGGTCGGACATCTTGAGCTCTGGAATGAACCGACGGGCCTTGCCGAAGTACCTCGACTTGATGAGCGACGCGCTGATCTCGTCGACGCCCATGCGCCAATGCTGCTTCGCGAGCGCTCCGGCGCCGGGCCAGGTCAGCGAGCCCCAGGTGTCCTTGGGCGAGATGGCGAGCCAGCCGTAGCCCTCCCGCGCGAGCGCGGGAACGGCGTTCGGGCCGACGTGCACGGTGTCGTAGACGCCGCGCGTGAAATGCACCCCGAGGAACGGGAACCGGGGGTCGGGCACCGGGTAGACCATGCCCTTCACGAGGTCGGCGCGCTCGGGCGCGAGCTCCCAGTACTCGCCGCGGAACGGCAGGATCCTCGGCGAGGGGTCGGCGCCCACGAGCCTCGCGACGACGTCGGACTGCAGCCCGGCGCACACGATGAGCCGGTCGAACACGTCGTCGGAGACGGGTGTCGTCACGCGCACCCTGCCGCGCTCGAGGCGGATGCCGGTGACCTCGTGCCCGAGGCGGATGCCGCCGCCTGCGGCGCGCACGTCCTGCGCCATCGCCTCGGTGATGCTCGCGTAGTCGACCACGGCGGTGTGCGGCGAGTGCACGGCGGCGATGCCGGCGACGTGCGGCTCGATCTCGCGAAGGCGACCCGGGTCGTCGATGCGGGCGAGGTCGGGCACGCCGTTCTCGATCGACCGGCGCTCGATGTCGGCGAGTGCGGCGAGCTCCGACTCGTCGACCGCCACGACGAGCTTGCCGACCTCGCGGTACGGCAACCCCTTCTCGGCGCAGAAGTCGCGCGTGAGCACGCGGCCGCTCGCGCAGAGGCGGGCCTTCAGCGAGCCCGGCTTGTAGTAGAGCCCGGCGTGCACCACGCCCGAGTTGTGGCCGGTCTGGTGCTGGGCGAGCCGCGGCTCCTTCTCGAGCACGGTCACCTCGTGCCCGCGGCCCGAGAGCGCGCGGGCGAGGGCGATGCCGACGATGCCACCGCCGACGATGCCGATGTGCTCCGCCAACGTCGACTCCTCACTGCCGCGGTCCTGATGCGAGTGTAGAGCGCGGCGGGCGGGTGCGTCGGCCCCCCTGTTCGGCCCTGTTCGGCCGGAGGTCGCCGGTTCGGCGCAGGAGGCTCAGCGGCTTCGGCGCAGGGAGGCTCGGCGGCTACGGCGTCGACTGCACCGCCGAGATCACCGCATCGACGTCGTTCGGCGTGGCGCCGAGTCCCGCCTGCTCGAGCCGGTCGCGCACCATCTGCCGGAGGTCGTCGACATGGCCGAGCAGCGTGTCGCCGCGCACCTGCTCGATGATCCCCTCGAGGCGGTCGTCGCCGTCGGCGTCCGTCAGGCTGCCGTCCTGAACGGGGGAGTCCTGCGTGTCGGGCGTCGTCACGGGCGTCGGCTCGGCGTTCTCGTGGTTGCTCATGACTCGATGCTCGCAAGGGCGCGCGAGACGGCCAACCCCTTGACGGATGCGGCCGGGTCGCCTAACCCGCGGCCCGACGCCGAACTCGGGCCGGGGCCGGACCGCCCAGTCCGGCCCGGGCCCGGCTCCGACGTCACGCTCCGCCGACGAACTCCAGCAGCGCCGCGTTGACCTCGTCGGCGTGCGTCCACAGCAGGCCGTGCGGTGCGCCCTCGATCTCGACGACCGTCGCGTCGGGCAGCCGCTTGGCGAACTCGCGGGCCGTCGCGTCGATCGGCAGGATCCGGTCGGCCGTGCCGTGCAGGATGAGCGCGGGCACGTCGATCTTCTCGACGTCGCCACGGAAGTCGGTGAGCCACGTGTCGACGCAGGCCGAGGCGGCGTACCACGACGCGCCGGCGGCGACCTGCCAGCTGCCGCGCACCGCGTCCTCGGAGATGCGGGTGCCGAGGTTCTCGTCGAGGTTGTAGAAGTTCTCGAAGAAGCCCGTGAACCAGGCGAACCGGTCGCCGGTCGCGGCGGCCTTCAGGTCGTCGAAGTCGGGCGCCGCGCCGGCGGGGTTGTCGGGGGTCTGCCGAAGGTACGGTTCGAGGCTGCCGAGGAACGCCGCCCTCGCGATGCGCCCGCTGCCGTAGGTGCCGAGGTAGCGGCCGACCTCGCCGGTGCCCATCGAGAACCCGACGAGCGTGACCTCCTGCAGGTCGAGCGTCTCGAGCAGCGTGTTCAGGTCGGCCGCGAACGTGTCGTAGTCGTATCCGGTGGTCGGCTTGCTCGAGGCCCCGAACCCGCGGCGGTCGTACGTGATCACGCGATGGCCGGCGTCGAGCAGCGCCCTCGCCTGTTTCTCCCACGACGCGCCATCGAGCGGATACCCGTGGATCAGCACGACCGGCGAGCCGGCTCCGTGGTCTTCGTAGTAGAGCTCGATCGGTGCCGAGTTCTCGGTTCCGACGGATACGAACGGCATGAGGCCCCCTGGTTCTCGTGACGGATGCCGCGGCCGACGTCGGGCGCGACAGGCGCCAGTCCATCACCCGGCCGGACGGCGCACAAGGGCTTGCGATCGGCGGGCGGATCGCCGAGGCATCCGCTCGCCCGTGGTGCACCGGATGACCGGATGGCAGGCCGGGCGACCGGGCGGCGAGGCTACGGCGCCGAGTGCCCGCTGCCGAAGAGCGGCCGCTCGGGCGGCTTGCGCCCGGTCTCCTGTTCCCATGCCTCGAGCTGCTGGGTGAGCGCCTTCGCGAGCTCGAACACCTGCTCGGGTGGAATCCGGATGCGGCTCACGACCTGGCCCGGCACGGCGACCGCACGCGTGCCGTCGGGGTCCTCGACGGTCGACGGCGGCTGGGTGAGGGCGACGTAGTCGATCACGAACACGTTCGGCGTGTGCCAGACGCGCGCGAAGTCGGCGAACACGCCCTGCGCGCGGTCGGACGGCAGGTCGATCTGGAATCGACGCGGAAGATGGTCGTCGCTCACGGTGCTCCCTCGCTCGCGGCCCCGGGTCCCGGATGCCGGATCACACCGGAAGCCGTTCGGCGCCGGTCCTCTCGAAGCTACACGCGCACCGCCGACGGCTCGCGGGCGTTCGCCCCCAGCGCACGTGCGCTGATCCGACGTCCACAGCTAAGGTCGAAACGAGGCGGCATCGTCGCGGCCGTGCAGTTCGAGAACACAGATGAGGGGTCGGAGACATGGGCGAAGCCGTGGCGAAGTCGGGATGGAAGCGGTTCTGGGATCGTGGCGGCTGGTGGAAGGCGCTGCTCTTCGTCGCCGTCTACTACGGGGTCTACCTCGCGCTCGGCAACTTCATCGTCGCGCCGCTGTTCAGCGACTACTTCGGCGAAGAGGGAACGGCGTCCTACATCTTCTTCACGACGGCGCTGCCGATCCTCCTCGCGTGCATCGTGCTCGTGGTGTTCGCCGTCTCGATCGGGTGGCTGAAGGAGCTCTTCGGCCGCCAGCCGATCCGCGGATCGTGGTGGATGTGGATCGCCGTCGCCGTGGTCCTGGTGTTCAACGTCCTGCACCTGCTGACGATCGACTACGGCAAGGCCGGCTTCGAGGTCGTCGCCACCTGGCTGCTGGCCGGGCTGTTCATCGGCTTCGCCGAGGAGGTCGTGACACGGGGGTTCGTCGTGAACCTCATGCGTCGTGCAGGCCACCGCGAGATACTCGTGGCGCTGGCCTCGGCGGGTCTCTTCGCGCTCATGCACCTCGGCAACGTCTTCACGACGACGCAGGGGCTGCCAGCCACCCTCTTCCAGGTGGGTTACACGTTCTTCTTCGGCATCTGCATGTACCTCGCGCTGCGGGTCACGGGCACGCTGGTCGCCCCGATCCTGCTGCACGCCTCGACCGACCCCACGATCTTCCTCTCGACCGAGTACTCGACCGGCGGCGCGCTCGCGACGTTCGGCGGGTTCGGCAACGTCGTGGTGATCTTCACCGGCCTCGTGCTCGTGTTCTTCATCCGCGGCCGGGTCACGAAGGACGCCTACGGCCTGCCCGAGGGCACGTTCGCCGCGGCCGACATCCCCGCGAGCACCGAGAGGTGACCCGTTCAGTCCTTCGGCTCCGACGGTGAGTCGGTGAGCCACGGCGAATACGTCGGATCCGCGACGTCGCCGGGTTCGCAACCCGAGCCGCCGGTCACGATGCTCGCGTCCTCGGTCGTCGTGAAGACGATGCTCGACCGGCGTGCGTTCTCGGCGGCGACCTCGAATCCGAAGGCGCCGGCCTCGCCGGTGCGCAGGATCTCGTAGCCGTTCGCCTTCCAGAGGTCGGCGACTCGGGCGGCGTCGGCGTCGGCGTCGTCGGTACCCGGTCCGGTGCGTTGCAGCTCGAACTGGACCCCGTCGACGCCCTCGCGCGTCGTGCAGCTCAGCGGCACGACCTGATCCTCGTTCGCCCAGTCGCCGTCGATGAGGTCCTGGGTCTGGTCGAAGAGCGCCGAGAGCTCATCGCGTGCGGTCAGCGGGTCCATCGTCGATCCTTCTCCTGTCGTGCAGCCGCAGAGCGCGACGACGAGCATCGTCGCAGCCGCGGCGCACCCGGCCCTGGCGAGCCGGGAGCTCCGCGGATGAGGTGCTCGGGTCATAGTACGGGCCGTTCGTTCGGAGCGGACGTCGGTGCGCCGGGAGCGATGACGAGCCGGTCGGACACGACCTCGTCGACGAAGTCGAGGTTGATGAGCGCGAGATTGCCTCGCTGCGCCGCACCTGACGGAACGCGGCATCCACGAGCGATTCATCGACGGATGCCGCGGCGAGGCCGATGTCGCCCGGGTAGGCCGCGCCGTCGACCGAATCGAGCAGGTCTGCTGCGTCTCGGATGAGACGCGCGAGCTGTTCGAGTGTCGCGCGGTCGAGTTCGAGGTCGGGCATCGATCCATTCCGGGTGGGTCGGAGACGGCGGCGGCCGTCCGATGATCCTAACGATCTTCGAGTGCACGTCGGAGGTTCGGACGCGGCGGCGTTCGCCATCCAACGAGCACCGGGGCGCGCAGCGGGCCCGTGCGATCCCGCGTCGCGTGGACCGCTACGGCGCGGGCGCCTCGACCTGATCCGTGGCGGCGAGCGCGCGGATCAGCGACTGGGCGTCGTACGGCCCGGTGTGCCGGCGACCGTTGATGAAGAGCGTCGGCACCGAGGTGATGCCCATCGCCTCGGCGTCGAGCATGTCGTCGCGCACCCGCCCGGTGACCTTCGACGAGGTGAGGTCGCGCTCGAACTTCTCGACGTCGAGTCCGAGCTCGCCCGCCAGTCGCACGATGTCGGTGGGCCGTTGGTTCTCCTGGTCGGCGAAGAGTCCGCGTTCGAACTCGAAGAACTTGCCCTGCAGCGACGCGGCCTCCGAGGCCTCGGCGCCCGCGAGTGCGTTCGGATGCACCTGCTCGAGCGGTGCGTGCCGCCACACGTAGCGCAGCCGGTCGCCGAGCTCGGACTTGACCTCCTGGATCGACCCTGACGCCTTGAGGCAGAACGGGCACTGGAAGTCGCCGTACTCGACGATCGTGTAGGGCGCGTCGGCCAGGCCGAACACGTGATCGCGGGCGGGGTCGATGGGGCGCGCGAGGGTCTGGCCGCTGTCCTCGTCGGGGCGCGCGGCATCCGAGATCCTGAAGATGACGGTCGCGAGCACGAAGGCGATGACGGATGCCGCCAGCACGCCGACCCTGGCCTCGTTCTGTGCGGCCTCGTCGGTGATCGCGAGGTCGACGATGAAGAGCGAGATCGTGAATCCGATGCCGCAGAGCGCAGCGCCGCCGAGGATCCGGTCGAGGGTGAGGCCGGGGCCGAACTCGCCGAGCTTGAGGACTCGGAGCAGCGCGGTCGACCCGAACACGCCGATGAGCTTGCCGAGCACCAGGCCGATGACGATGCCCCACGTGATCGAGGAGCCGAGCGCATCCGCCAGGATCTCGGGGGAGAGTTGCACGCCGGCGTTGGCGAGCGCGAACAACGGAAGGATCACGTAGGCGACGTACGGCGCGTACGCGGACTGGAGTCGTTCGTTGATCGAGATGGACTCGCGCAGGCTGTTCGCCGCGGCCCGGGCGTACTCGGTGTTCGGCGACTGCCGGAACGTGCGCGCCAGGTCGAGCGCATGCTCGACGTCGCGGCGGTTGGGCCGGTACACGGGCACGAGCAGGGCGATCGCGACGCCCGCGAGCGTCGGGTGCACGCCCGACGCCAGGAACGCCATCCAGACGATGATCGACAGCGTCGCGTAGACGGGACCGCGACCGCCGCGCAGGTAGCGCGTGAAGTACACGCCGGCCAGCCCGACTGCGGCGATCAGGAGCGGCATCGGGTTGAAGTCCTCGGTGTAGACGAGGGCGATGATGCTGAGGGCGCCGATATCGTCGACCACCGCGAGGGCGAGGAGGAACACCCGCAATCGCCCCGGTACCCGTGGGCCGATGAGGGCGAGCGCCCCCACGAGGAACGCGGTGTCGGTCGAGATCACGACGCCCCAGGCGTGCTCCTCGCCTGAGCCGGCGGCGATGAGCACGAACAGCACCGCCGGAACCACGAGCCCGGCGATCGCCGCGACCACCGGCACGATCGCGCGCGACCAGCTCGTGAGCTCGCCGATCGCGAACTCGCGGCGCACCTCGAGCCCCACGGTGAAGAAGAAGATCGCCATCAGCGCGTCGTTCACGACGGCGTGCAACGTGAAGTCGAGGGTGAGGTCGCCGACGCCGACCGACAGGTGCGTCTCCCAGAAGCTCTCGTACGAGCCGAACGACACGTTGGCCCAGACGATCGCAACGACCGTGGCCAGCAGCAGGAGCAGCGCGCCGATGCGGTTCTGCCCGACCGCGCGGACCTTCTCGGCGATCGACCTCCGCGATCGCTGACCCCGGCGCCCCGTGGCGCGGGCTGGCTCGGAGGAGCGGCCGATCGTGACGTTGGTCATCGACGTATTCTCGCCGACACCCGGATGGGCGACAAGCGATCCGGGTGTCACGTCACGGCCGCGACATCCGCTCGAAATCAGTTCGAGAGTTGACAGTTAGAGTTCTAATGATTAGAGTTCTGAATATGGAAGCACAGGAGAACCGACCCGCCAGCGCGCTCGAGCTGGTCCGTTGGATCGGCTGGGCGCAGATGAAGGCCGGCGAAGACTGGATCCGCGAGCGCGAACTCAGTCACGCGCAGAGCTTCGTGCTCGGCTACCTCGTGCAGAACCCCGGTGCGATCCAGCGCGACATCGCGCAGATCACCCGCACGAGTGCGGCGAGCGTCACGAGTCTCCTGCAGGGCCTCGAGCGCCGCGGCCTCGTCGAGCGGCGCACCGACGCCGGCAACGAGCGCAGCAAGCGCGTCTACGCCACCGAGGCCGGCGCCGAGCTCATCGCCGGGTTCGAGACGGCCATGGCCGCCGCCGACGACACGATCCTCGCGCCGCTGAGCGCGACCGAGCGGGGCGAACTCATCGCCCTCCTCCAGAAAGTCACCGCGCACCTGCCGCAACCCACCCGGTCCTAGACCGGGAGCGCGCCCGAGTCGATCCGGCTCGCCCGCGCACCCACTCCCTCTTCTCCTCGCCGTGCCGGCGCTCGTCGGCGCGCGCTCCAGCCTGCCCGGAAGGGAGCAGCCATGAGCACCACGAACCTCGAATCATCTGAAATCCACGTCGAAACCCCCGAAGCCGGCACCGACCGCTGGTACCTCGCCTCGGCGCCCATCGTGCGCGCCCTCGTGCACCTCTGCGTGCCGATGGCCGCCGCGATGATCGTCGGCGCCGTCTACAACGTCATCAACGCGGGCTTCATCGGCTCGCTGCACGACGCCACCCTGCTCGCCGCGATCACGTTCGCGGCCCCGCTGCTCGGCCTGGTCATGGGCGTCGGCGGCGTGTTCGGCGTCGGCGGTGGCGCGCTCATCTCCCGCCTGCTCGGCGCTGCGGAGCACGACCCCGCGAAGGCCGGCGAGATCAAGCACGTCTCGTCGTTCGCGCTGTGGGGCTCCGTCATCACGGGCGCCGTGCTCGGCGGTCTCGGGCTGCTGCTCCTGCATCCGCTCGTCTCACTGCTCGGTGCGGATGCCGCCGCGGTGCCCGCGACCAGCTCGTTCGTCGGGGTCATGCTCGCGTTCGTCCCGGTGCTCGCCGCGGCCTTCTGCCTCGAGCAGCTCGTGAGGGCCGAGGGCGCCGCGCGCCAGGTCATGATCGCGCTCATCGCCTCGACGGTCGCGAACATCGTGTTCGACATCCTGTTCATCCTCGTGCTGCCGTGGGGCGTGGCGGGTGCCGCCCTCGCGATGGGGCTGTCGAACCTCGGCGTCGTCGCCTACTTCGCCATCTGGCTGCGCCGCCGCAGCGCCCACCTGAGCCTCGCGCCCCGGTGGTTCACGCTCTCGCCTGCCGTGCTGAAGCCGGTCTTCGGGGTCGGGGTCGGCGAGCTGCTGCAGTCCGGCTTCCTCATCGTCACCGCGCTCGTGCTCAACAACCTCGCCGTCGCCTACGGCGACACCGCGCTCGCGGCCATGGGCGTCGCCGTGCGCATCGCGCAGGTGCCGGAGTTCCTCGTCATGGGCGTCACGCTCGGCGTGCTGCCGCTGCTCGCCTACGCGTACGGCAAGGGCGACCGCGCCCGTCTCAGGTCGGCGCTGCGGGTCTCGGCGATCACGGTCGGCGGCATCGTGCTCGTCTCGGCGACGACGCTGATCGCGTTCAGCGAGCAGGTGTTCTCGATGTTCGTCGCCGACCGATCGGTGCTCGCGATCGGCGCCACGATCCTCACGGCTCAGCTCGTGGCGATGGTCGCGAACGGCTTCGCCGGCCTCATCACGTCGTTCTTCCAGGCGACCGGACGGGCGAGTGCGGCGATCGTCATGGGCCTGGCTCAGGGCGTGCTCTTCATTCCGATCGTCATCCTCGGCAACCTCTGGTTCGGGCTGGCCGGCATCATCTGGTCGCTGACGATCTCCGAGGGCATCGTGCTGGTGGTCGGCATCGTCATGTGGCTCGCCTCGCGTCGAGCGATCGAGCGCGGACTCGCCGAAGCCGTCAGCGGCGGCGACGCGGTGCTCCAGCCGTCCGCCGCCTGAGCCATGCGGGGCCCGCGGCGCGCTTGAGCGCTGCGGGCCGTCGCGCACGCGAGCGCTCCATGGCCCGGCACCTGCACGAGCGGGTACGGGCCGCGACCGCGTTCACGACGCGGTCGGGCGCTCCTGGTCTCGAGGTTCGTCGGCGGTATCGCCGCGCTCGGGGCGCTCGGCCGCATCACCGCGCTCGCCGGTCTCGCCGCGCTCGGCTGCGCGGCGACCGCGTTCGCGCAACGCCCGACGGTCGAGCACGAGCCCGAGCACGAGTTCGCCGACCGCTGCGCCGCCACGGAGGATGAGCTCGAGCATGGGGCGCCTTTCGGATCGAACCGGCGGTGACGCTCGACGACGTGCGGCCGTCGAGCCGGAAACACGAAAGCCCCGCGCGACCGGAGTCGGGCGGGGCTGGTGGTGGCTCCGACGGGCGTCGATCCCGTGACCTCACGATTTTCAGTCGTGCGCTCTACCAACTGAGCTACAGAGCCTCGAGGGACGAATCGCCTCGAGTAAGGAGAAAAGCCCCTTCTCTCGTAAGGGAAAGGGCTTGTCGCCTGAGCGACCCTGACGGGACTTGAACCCGCGACCTCCGCCGTGACAGGGCGGCACGCTAACCAACTGCGCTACAGGGCCTCGATGTGCTTTCGCACGTGAAGCTATTCAATTGTACGTGATGTTCTGAGTGCTTTTGACCTTCAGAACGTGACCTTCGTGAGTGACCCCAACGGGATTCGAACCCGTGCTGCCGCCGTGAAAGGGCGGTGTCCTAGGCCACTAAACGATGGGGCCGGAGGTCTTGCCTGGGGCATGACCGCCGAGAAGCAAGCATACGGGTCGATTCGCCGAATGGCAAAACGAGCGCGGCGGATGCATCGGCGACCGTGTCGCGACCCCCGCCGCGGCATCCGCCACACGCCTGCGAAATGCCCGAATCACGCGTGAGGCGTGCCTATGGTGAGGCTGCCACCCTGCACCGAGAGCGAGGAGCGACAGGCCCCGCACGCCTGCACGACACCCCATGGAACGCACCGCTTCACGCACATCGACCGCCAGAACCCGCCGCCTCGTCGCGGGCCTCGCGGTCGTCGCCGCAGCGCTCATCGGAACGGTGCAGCCGATCTCGACGCCCCAGGCCGCATGGGCCGCCGACTACCCCACGTGGGACGAGCTGCAGCAGGCGAAGGCCGACACCAAGGCCGGCGCCGCGGCGGTCACCGAGATCACGGGGCTCATCGCCCAGCTCGAGGACAACGTGGCCGCAACGCGCGCCGAGGCCGAGCGGCGCACCGACGAGCTCATCGTCGCCCAGCAGGCCTACGACGACGCGGTGCTGCGGGCCGACCAGATTCAGGCGCAGGCCGATGCCGCGGCGCAGGAGGCCGCGAAGGCCGAGGCGAACGCCGGGCAGGTCGCCGCGCAGCTCTACCGGGCGGGCACGACGGATGTCGGCGTCACCCTGTTCCTCGACGCGGGCGACGCGGTCGCGACCGAGACGCTGCTCGGCAAGCTCGGCAGCATGGAGAAGATGGTCGAGCGCACCTCGGCCATCTACGACGGAGCGAGCGAGGCGGCCAACACCGCGACCTCGCTCGCCGGCCAGGCCGAGGTCGCCAGGGGCGAGCGCGAGAAGCTCAGGCTCGCGGCCGAGGCGGCGCTCGTGGCGGCGCAGGAGGCGCAGGCCGCGGCCGAGGCGGCCCTCGCCGAGTCCGAGGCGAAGAAGGTGGAGCTCGAGCAGCAGCTGAAGTTCCTCAAGGACACCGAGGCGAAGACCTCCGCGGCCTACGAGGAGGGCGAGCGCATCCGCAAGGAGGAGGAGCGCAAGCGCCGCGAGGCCGAGGAGAAGCGACGGCAGGAGGCGCTCGCCAACGGCTCGCCCGGTACCATCGCGAGCTCCGGCTGGGCGCTGCCGGCCTGGGGTTCCATCACCGGCAGTTACGGGCCGCGCTCGTCGATCTGCACCTCGGGGGGCTGCTCGAACAGCTTCCACTACGCGACCGACCTCGGCACCGGATGCGACGCCCCGATCTTCGCGGCGAACAGCGGCGTCGTGCGCTTCGCCGGCTGGTCGGGCACGTACGGCAACTACATCCAGATCGACCACGGCGGCGGCGTGTGGACCGGCTACGCGCACATCCGCGACGGCGGCACCTTCGTCGGCTACGGCCAGTGGGTCGAGGCGGGTCAGAACATCGCGGCCAGCGGAACGACGGGCGCGTCGACCGGCTGTCACCTGCACTTCGAGGTCTACACCGACGGGTACCGCATCGACCCGGTCCCGTTCATGGCGGCGCGAGGAGTCGGCCTTGGTTGAGAACCGCACCCGCCCCGTGTCGCGCGTGAAGCCCGCGACCGTGTTCTCGACGGTCGCGATCGGCGCGGTCGCGGCATCCGTCGCCGCAGCGGGAGGCCCGGCCTTCGCCGACCCCGACTACCCGTCGTGGAGCGAGATCGAGCAGGCCAAGGCGAACGAGCACACCAAGCAGGCCGAGATCGACCGCGTCGGCACGCTGCTCGCGGGGCTGCAGACGGCAGCGGATGCCGCGGCCGAGGCGTCGATGCGCGCCGACGAGGCCTGGCGGGTCGCCGTCGACGAACGCGATCGGGCCGCTGATCGCGAGCAGAAGCTCGCCGTGCAGGCCGACGAGGCCGATGCCGTCGCCGAGATCTCGAAGATGCGCGCCGGCCTCCTCGCCGCGCACCTCGCGAAGTCCGCGGGCAGCGACCTCTCGGCCGAGCTCGTGCTGTCCGGCGACGATGCGAGCAAGCTCCTGCGGCAGCTGGGCATGGCCTCGAAGATCGGCGAGCAGGCGAACGACCTCTACGAGCAGGCGACCGCCGACCGCAACACGGCCGATGCGCTCCGCGCCCAGGCAGCGGATGCCGCGGCCGAGCGTCAGCGCCTCGCCGCCCTCGCGGAGTCCAGGGCCGATGAGGCCGCAGCCGCAGCGGATGCCGCGAACGCGGCCGTCGCCGAGCAGCAGCAGCGGTCGCAGGAGCTGTACGCGCAGCTCGCGAGCCTGCAGGGCACGACCGCCGAGCTTGAGCGCGAGCGGGCAGAGGGGCAGGCGCGCGAGGCGGCCGAGGCGGCGGCCGCGGCACGTGCCGCAGCGGAGGCGGCGGCAGCGGCGGCAGCGGCGGAGGCAGCCGAGGAGGCCGCGAACGGCGGCGGTTCCGGAGGCGATGGCGGGGGAGACGGCGGCGGAGGCGGTGGCACCGGCGGGGGCGGAACGGTCGACCCGGCCCCGGCGCCCGGCCCGCCGAACGCAGGAGCCGTCGAGACGGCGATCTGGTTCGCGAGCCAGCAGTTGGGGGAGCCCTACGTGCTCGGCGGAGCGGGGCCCGACGTGTGGGACTGCTCGGGCCTCACCCAAGCGGCGTACGGCGCTGCGGGCATCGGCATCGGCACGCATTCGGCGACGAACCAGTACTACACGCTCGCCGCCCGCGGCCAGGCCGTGCCGCTGTGGGACATCCAGCGCGGCGACCTGCTGTTCTGGGGCGGGGGCGGCGACTACTACCACGTGGCGATCTACCTCGGCGGCGGACGCATCCTCGAGGCGCCCCGCGAGGGCGTGCCCGTGCGCGACTACTTCATCTGGGGCTCGCCCGCCGCGGCGGCCCGCCCGGCCGGCTGAGCCGCGAACACCCTGCCGGACCCTGCAGCGGGGACGCTCGTGGTGGCTTCCGGGGCGTCGAACCCGCAACGGGCGTCCCCGCCGGTCCCGCCCGGTCGAGCGGATTCGCCGTGGGCACGCGAAAGGGGCGAGCCGTTCGGCCCGCCCCTTCGGCGGTGCGGATGCCGCGGCATCCGCTCGGTCTCAGTGACCAGGTCGCAGTGACCCGGTCTCAGTGACCCGGGAACGCCGTGATGCCGGCCTGGATGATGGCCTCGGCCTCAGCGGCGTCGCCCCAACCCTCGGTCTTGACCCATTTGCCGGGCTCGAGGTCCTTGTAGTGCTCGAAGAAGTGCTCGATCTCCTTGCGCGTGAACTCGGGAATCGAGTCGACGTCCTGGATGTGGTTCCAGCGCGGGTCGCCGGCGGGCACCGCGATGACCTTGGCGTCGCTGCCGCCGTCGTCGGTCATGTTGAACACGCCGACGGGGCGCACCTTGACGCCGACGCCCGGGAAGAGCGGGTAGTCGAGCAGCACGAGCACGTCGACGGGGTCGCCGTCGAGGCCGAGCGTGTTCTCGAAGTAGCCGTAGTCGGTCGGGTACACGAAGGTCGTGTAGAGCACGCGGTCCAGGAACACCCGGCCGGTCTCGTGGTCGACCTCGAACTTGTTGCGGCTCCCCTTGGGGATCTCGATGACGGCGGCGTACTCGCCCATGTGGGTTCTCCTTGATTGTGGAAGCACGGTCTGGAAGCGTGCGCCGTGGCCGGCCCCGGGGCCGGTCGCCATCGGCGGAATAAGGTTACTTGATGCCTCCTGCCACCGAACCGGATGAGTCGACGGATGCCGCGACGAGCCGTCGCCCGCGCCTGACCCCGTCGATCGCCGACGTCCGACGGGCGGTGCGCGCCGTGCTGCCGAGCGCTGATGGCGCCTCGCCGCTCGTGCTCGTCGCCCTCTCCGGCGGACCCGACTCGCTCGCGCTCGCCGCGGCCGCCGCGTTCGAGGCGCCGCGGGCGGGCCTTCGCGCGGGTGCCGTCATCGTCGACCACGGGCTGCAGGCCGGTTCGGCCGAGGTCGCCGAGCGCGCTGCGGGGCAGGCCCGCAGTCTGGGGCTCGACCCGGTGCTCGTGCGCCGCGTCGAGGTCGGCGGCGAGGGCGGCCCCGAGGCATCCGCCCGCCGTGCACGGTATGCCGCGCTCGACGAGGCCGCGACGTCGACGGATGCCGCGTCCGTGCTGCTCGGGCACACGCTCGACGACCAGGCCGAGACCGTGCTGCTCGGGCTCGCCCGTGGATCAGGGGCGGCGAGCCTCGCCGGCATGCCCGCCCGCGCGGGGCGCTACGTTCGGCCGCTGCTCGGCATCCGCCGCGCGACGACCCGCGAGGCCTGCCTCGACGCCGGACTCGAGCCGTGGATCGACCCGCACAACGTGGACCCGTCCTATGCGCGCGTCCGCGTGCGCGACCGGGTGCTGCCCGTGCTCGAAGCCGAGCTGGGGCCGGGCATCGCCGAGGCGCTCGTGCGCACGGCCGAGCAGCTGCGCGAAGACGACGAAGCCTTCGAGGCCCAGATCGAGGAGCTCATCGAGGAGATCTGCGAGCCCGCCGAGGCCGGCATCGCCGTGTCGGTCGGCGTGCTCGCCGCGAACCCGGCGGCGCTGCGCCAGCGCATCATCCGCCACGTGATCGGCAGCGAGTTCGGCATCTCGCTCTCACGCGTGCAGACGCTCGAGGTCGCGAGGCTCGTCACCGACTGGCACGGGCAGGGCCCGCTCGACCTTCCGGGCGGCGTGCGCGCCACCCGCGCCGGCGCCTACGTCGTGTTCTCGACGACCGGGTCGACCGAGGTGCTGCCGCACGATCACTGATGCACTTGGAACCTCTGGGGCCCCGCCGCCGCCGCTACCTTTTCAGGACCACATAGGTCATGGTTGCATATTGCACGTATGAGCGATGTGGGCCTGAAAAGGTCGCTCGGACGTGTCGGTGGGAAGTGAACTGGGAGGTGGGCCCCGATCAGGGCGACCCCTCCCGGGTGCGTGCGATTAGGCTCGTGGCATCCGTTCGTCGATCACCCCCTGACGCACGTGATCCTGCAACACACCGCACAGAAGGAGCAGCCGTGTACGCGAGCGAGATCGAAGCCGACCTGACCGAGGTGCTCGTCACCGAAGCCGAGATCCACGCCAAGCTCGCCGAGCTCGCCCGTCGCATCGAGGCCGACTACGAGGGCGAGGACCTGCTGCTCGTCGGCGTGCTGAAGGGCGCGGTCATGGTCATGGCCGACCTCGCGCGCGAGCTGCGCACGCACCTCAGCATGGACTGGATGGCGGTCTCGAGCTACGGCGCCGGCACGAAGTCCTCCGGCGTCGTGAAGATCCAGAAGGACCTCGACACCGACCTCACCGGGCGCCACGTGCTCATCGCCGAGGACATCATCGACTCCGGCCTCACGCTCTCCTGGCTGCTCGAGAACCTGGAGTCGCGCGGCGCGGCCTCGATCGAGATCTGCGCACTGCTGCGCAAGCCCGACGCGGCCAAGGTCGAGATCGACGTCAAGTACCTCGGCTTCGACATCCCGAACCAGTTCGTCGTCGGCTACGGCCTCGACTACGCGGAGCGCTACCGCAACCTGCGCGACGTGGCGATCCTCGCGCCCCACGTCTACTCCTGACCTCGACCTGCGGTGCCCACCCGGATCTCCCGTCCGCCGGCGGCGCGCAGGCCCTAGAGTCATCGCATGGGCGATCGGCGCCGCGGCAGACTGCATGACGCTGCCGCCGCGTTCACGAGCAATTGGCGCAACCCGAACCTGCGCCGCGCCCAGCTGAGCTTCCTCGGCGCGTGGACCGCCGAGTGGGCGTTCACCGTCGCGCTGGGCATCGTCGCGTACCGCGACGGCGGGGCGGCGGCGGTCGGCCTCGTCGGACTGCTGCGCATGGTGCCGTCGGCGATCCTCGCCCCGCTGCTGAGCCCGATCGCCGACCGCGGGCGCCGCGAGCGAGTGCTCATCCTGGTGTCGATCGTGCGCGGGGTCGCGACCGCCGCCGCCGCCGTCGTCGTCTTCGCGGCCGGGCCGACGGCCGTCGTGTACGCGCTGGCCGTGCTGTCCACGATCGCCGCGACCCTCTACCGGCCGGCGCACTCGGCCCTGCTGCCGTCGCTCTGCAGCACGGGGCACGAGCTCGCGAGCGCGAACATGGTGCGCGGACTGCTCGACTCGGCGGCCACCCTGATCGGCCCGTTGCTCGCGGCCGTGCTGCTCGGGTTCACGGGCGTCGACGTCGTGTTCGCCGTCGCAGCGGGCGCCTCGTTCGTGGCGGCCGCGCTCCTCGTCGGCATGCGGTACGACGCACCCCCGCGCCCGGCCGCGGAGCGGCGCACGAGTCTCCTCGCCGAGGCCGTCGACGGCGTGCGCGCGGTGGCGGCCGACCGCGACCTGCTCCTCATCCTCGGGCTCGCAGCGGCGCAGGCGCTCACGCGCGGCGCGCTGACGGTGCTCTCGGTCGTGGTCGCGATCGAGCTGCTCGGCACCGGCGAACCCGGCGTCGGCGCCCTGATGTCCGCGGTCGGCGTGGGCGCGGTGCTCGGATCCCTCGCGGCCTCGTTCCTCGTCGGCACGGCGCGGCTCGGCGCCTGGTTCGCCGTCGGGGTGGGCCTCTGGGGGCTGCCGCTCACGCTCGTCGGCCTGGTGCCGCAGCAGTCGGCGGCCCTCGGGTTCCTCGCCTTCGTGGGCGTCGGCAACGCCCTGATCGACCTCGCCGGGTTCACGCTCATCGCGCGTCTGGCGCCCGACGAGGTGCTCGCACGCGTCTTCGGGGTGCTCGAGAGCCTGGTCGCCGTGTTCATCGGCGTCGGGGCGGTCGTCGCGGCGGTCGTGATCGCCTGGCTCGGCGTGCAGGGGGCGCTCGTGGCCATCGGGCTGGTGTGCCCGGTGCTCGCGGTCGTCTGCTGGCGGCGACTGCGCAGCTTGGACGGCACGGTCGACGCGCTCGATGCGGATGTCGCGCTGCTGCGGCAGGTGCCGATGTTCCGCGCCCTGCCGCTGCCGTCGATCGAGCAGTTGGCGCGCGGCCTCGAGCCGGTCGCGGTCGTCGCCGGCGCGGTGGTGTTCAGGCAGGGGGATGCCGGAGACCGCTACTACGTGGTCGAGTCCGGTGAGGCCGACGTGCTGGGCGACGGACGGGTCGTGGCCACGCTGGGTGCGGGGGAGGGATTCGGCGAGATCGCGCTGCTGCGCCGCACCCGCCGGACGGCCACGGTCGCGGCGAGGACGGCGCTCGAGCTGCGCGCACTCCGCCCAGAGCGGTTCCTGGCCGTGGTGCTCGGATACACGGCCAGCGCCCGGGAGGCCGGCGAGGCCGTCGACGACCGGCTCGGACGGTACGCCCCCGACGAGTCGACCGAGTGACAGCAGAGCCGCGGGCGAGCCGACCGAGTGGCCCCACGGCCGGGCGCCCCCGAACGGAGTATTGAGGAGATCTCGACATGGTGGGATGGTGAGGCATGACCTCCGGCCGCGCCGTCCTGCTGATCGCCGACATCGGTGGCTACACCGACTACATGAGCTCCCACCGCATGAGCCTCGCGCACGCCGAGGTCAACACCGCGCGCATGCTCGAGCGGATGATCGACGCCGCACCCGGATTCGACCTCATCGAGATCGAGGGCGATGCGGCCTTCCTCTCGCGGCCCGCCGGGGCGGCCGACGCCGGAGACGCCGAGACGGCCGACATCCTGCGCGCCGCCGCCGCGATGCACCGGGCGTTCCACCTCGAACGGCGGTACGTCGCGGCCAACCTCTGCCCGTGCACCGGCTGCAAGGGACCCGACGGGCTGAAGCTCAAGTTCGTCGCGCACATCGGCGACGTGGCGACCCAGAAGATCCGCGATCGCACCAAGCTCGTCGGCATCGACGTGATCCTCGTTCACCGCGTGCTGAAGAACCCGGTCGACATCCCCGAGTACGTGCTGCTCTCCGAGGACCTCTACCGAGCAGGCGAGCGGTCGGTGCCGGGCTCCGTGCGCGAGGTCTCACCCGACCTCGAGGGGTTCGGGCGGGTGCGCGCCTTCTTCGTCGACGTCGGCGATCTCGACTATCCGGTGGAGGCGATGCGGTCGCCGACCTGGCGTGGGCGGCTCGGCCGGACCTTCTCGGCCGTCGGCCGCGGCCTGCCGTACATGGTGGGCGCGCGGAAGCCCCAGCACGTCGTCCCGGCGGCCTGATCCAGCCCACAGCGAACATTCGGCCGACGCTCGGCAACGCCGATGTAGCCTTGCAAGACCATGAACATCAAGAAGATCCTGCGCGGGCCGATCATCTACATCCTGCTGGCGATCGTGGCCGTCTGGATCGGGACGAGCCTGATCAGCGCCTCCGGTTTCAAAGAGGTGTCCACGCAGCAGGGCCTCGAGTTCCTGCAGGACGGCAAGGTCGCGTCGGCCAAGATGGTCGACGGCGAGAACCGCGTCGATCTCACGCTCACGAAGGCCGACGACGAGTTCGGCAAGCAGGTGCAGTTCTACTACGTCACGCCCCGCGGTGCCGACGTGGTCGCCGCGATCGACGAGGCGAACCCGAAGGACGGCTTCAACGACGAGGTCCCCCAGCCGAACTGGTTCCTCTCGATGCTCGGCATCCTCCTGCCGCTCGTGCTCATCGGCCTCTTCTTCTGGATCATGCTCTCGGGCATGCAGGGCGGCGGCAACAAGGTCATGCAGTTCGGCAAGTCGAAGGCGAAGCTCGTCTCGAAGGAGAGCCCGAAGGTCACCTTCGACGACGTCGCCGGCAGCGACGAGGCGATCGAGGAGCTCGAGGAGATCAAGGACTTCCTGAAGGAGCCCGCGAAGTTCCAGGCCGTCGGCGCCCGCATCCCCAAGGGCGTGCTGCTCTACGGCCCTCCCGGCACCGGCAAGACCCTGCTCGCCCGCGCGGTCGCTGGTGAGGCGGGCGTGCCCTTCTACTCGATCTCGGGCTCCGACTTCGTCGAGATGTTCGTCGGCGTCGGCGCGAGCCGCGTGCGCGACCTCTTCGACCAGGCCAAGCAGAACGCGCCGGCCATCATCTTCGTCGACGAGATCGACGCCGTCGGCCGTCACCGCGGCGCCGGCATGGGCGGCGGCCACGACGAGCGCGAGCAGACCCTCAACCAGCTGCTGGTCGAGATGGACGGCTTCGACCCCAAGACGAACGTCATCCTCATCGCGGCGACGAACCGCCCCGACATCCTCGACCCCGCACTGCTGCGCCCCGGCCGCTTCGACCGTCAGATCGGCGTCGACGCGCCAGACCTCAAGGGCCGCCACCGCATCCTCGAGGTGCACTCGAAGGGCAAGCCGCTCGCCAAGGGCGTCGACCTCGAGGTGCTCGCCCGCAAGACCCCCGGCTTCACCGGAGCCGACCTCGCGAACGTGCTCAACGAGGCCGCACTGCTCACGGCGCGCTCCAACGCGCAGCTCATCGACAACCGCGCCCTCGACGAGGCTGTCGACCGCGTGATCGCCGGTCCGCAGCGCCGCTCGCGCGTCATGAAGGACAAGGAGAAGCTCATCACGGCCTACCACGAGGGCGGCCACGCCCTCGCAGCGGCGGCGATGAACTACACCGACCCCGTGACGAAGATCACGATCCTGCCGCGTGGTCGCGCGCTCGGCTACACCATGGTCCTGCCGCTCGAAGACAAGTACTCCATCAGCCGCAACGAGCTGCTCGACCAGCTCGCCTACGCCATGGGCGGCCGCGTCGCCGAGGAGATCGTGTTCCACGACCCCTCGACCGGAGCCTCGAACGACATCGAGAAGGCCACGTCGACGGCTCGCAAGATGGTCACCGAGTACGGCATGAGCGCCACCGTCGGAGCGGTCAAGCTCGGACAGGCGCAGGGCGAGGTGTTCCTCGGCCGCGACATGGGTCACCAGCGCGACTACTCCGAAGAGATCGCCATGCGCGTCGACGCCGAGGTGCGCGCTCTGATCGAGCAGGCGCACGACGAGGCCTGGCAGGTGCTCAACGACAACCGCGACATCCTCGACAAGCTCGCGGCCGAGCTGCTCGAGAACGAGACGCTCGACCACAACCAGATCGCCGAGATCTTCAAGGACGTGCGAAAGCTGCCCGAGCGACCGCTCTGGCTCTCGAGCGACAAGCGACCCGTCTCCGACGTGCCGCCGATCGAGTTCCCGACCGACAAGGCGCCGATCGACCCGGGTGCCGTCGACGGCGGCATCGACTCGAGCGACACGCCTCTCGAGGAGCCCGCTCCCAAGCGCTCGCCTCGACAGAACCCGCGCCCCGCGACGGCCTAGCCGCCGCGGCGCCCACCGCCGACCAGAGAGGGTGGACATGGCCGGTGTCGACACCGAGCGCATCGAACGCGCCGTGCTCGAGATCCTCCTCGCGATCGGCGAGGACCCCGAGCGCGCCGGGCTTCGCCGCACCCCGGCGAGGGTCGCCGAAGCGTACGCGGACTTCTTCGGGGGCCTCGCGGTCGACCCGCTGACCCACCTGGCCGACGCCGTGCCCGTCGGCACGTCCGAGTCGGGCGCGCCCGCGACATCCGATGCCGTCGTGCTGCGCGACCTCGCGTTCAGGTCGGTGTGCGAGCACCACCTGCTGCCCTTCGTCGGCACCGCCCACGTCGCCTACCTGCCCGGCGACACGGTCGTCGGCCTCGGCCGCATCCCTGCCGTCGTCGACACGCTCGCCGCTCGCCCGCAGCTGCAGGAGCGGCTCGCCGAGGAGATCGCCGACACCCTCGAAGCCGGCCTCCG
The DNA here is from genome assembly GCF_001421565.1 of Agromyces sp. Leaf222. NCBI lineage: Bacteria > Bacillati > Actinomycetota > Actinomycetes > Micrococcales > Microbacteriaceae > Agromyces > Agromyces sp. Leaf222. The sequence continues at coordinate 495,892 of NZ_LMKQ01000002.1, forward strand.
GCCGAGGGGCGTGCTCGTCGTGCTCGACGCGCAGCACCGCTGCGTGACCACCCGCGGCTCCAGGCAGGAGCGCAGCTCGACCATCACGATCGCGGCACGCGGTGCGCTCTCCGAGCCCGCAGCTCGCGCCGAGATCATCGCACTCATCGGGGCCGGCACAGCGTGAACGGCGACGGCACGCTCGTCATGGGCGTCGTCAACGTGACGCCCGACTCGTTCAGCGACGGCGGCGAATGGTTCGATGCCGATCGCGCGATCGCCCACGGCCTCGACCTCGTCGCCGACGGCGCCGACATCCTCGACGTGGGAGGCGAGTCGACCAGGCCGGGCGCTGCGCGGGTCGAACCCGACGAGGAGCTGCGCCGGGTGGTGCCCGTCGTACGCGAGTTCGCGCGTCGGGGCATCCGGGTGAGCGTCGACACGATGCGCGCGGCCACTGCGGCCGCTGCGGTCGAGGCGGGTGCCGAGATCATCAACGACGTCTCGGCCGGCCTCGCCGACGCCGCGATGGTGCCGACCGTGGCCGACACCGGTGCGCTCTACGTGGCGATGCACTGGCGCGGCCACTCCGACCGCATGGACGTGCTGAACTCCTACGACGACATCGCCGTCGAGGTGCGCGACGAGCTCGCGCAACGCGTCGAGGCGCTGCACGCCGCGGGCGTCGCCGATGACCGCATCATCCTCGACCCGGGCCTCGGGTTCTCCAAGACGGGCGCGCAGAACTGGGAGGTGCTCGGCCGGCTCGACGTGCTCGCAGGGCTCGGCCTGCCCGTGCTCATCGGCGCCTCGCGCAAGCGCTTCATCGGCTCGCTGCTGCCCGACGACGCGGCGATGGCCGAACGCGACCTGCCGACGGCGGTCGTGAGCGCGCTCTCGGCCCAGGCTGGCGCCTGGGGGGTTCGAGTGCACGACGTGCGCGCCACGCGTCGCGCCCTCGACGTCGTCGCGGCGTGGCAGAGTGGAACACGTGGCTGACACTCGCGATCGCATCACCCTGACCGGCCTGCGGGTCATGGCGCATCACGGAGTCTTCGAGTTCGAGCGCGAGCAGGGCCAGGAGTTCGTCATCGACGTCTCGGTCGTGGTCGACCTGCGCGCTGCGGCATCCGGCGACGACCTCGCGCGCACCGTGCACTACGGCGAACTCGCCGAGGCCGTCGTGGCCGCGGTGGAGCGCGACCCGGTCGACCTCATCGAGACCCTCGCCGAACGCGTCGCGTCGATCGCGCTGTCGTTCGCCGGCGTCGAGCAGGCCGAGGTCACGGTGCACAAGCCGCAGGCGCCCATCACCGTTCCCTTCGGAGATGTCTCGGTGTCGATCGTGCGGGTGCGCCCATGAGCCGCGCGGTCATCGCGTTCGGCGCGAACCTCGGAGATCGCGAGGCCACGATCGCGGGCGCCGTCCGCGAGCTGGCCGAGGTCCCGGGCGTCGAGCTCAGGGCAGTCTCCCCGGTGTACGAGACCCCGGCGATCACCGACACCGGCGTCGATCGTGACGCCCCCGGCTACCTCAACGGCGTGGTCATCGTCGAGACCGCGATCACGCCGCACGCCCTGCTCGCCGCGCTGCACGAGATCGAGGCGTCGCACGGCCGTCAGCGGCTGAAGCACTGGGGCGATCGCACGCTCGACCTCGACCTCATCGACGTCGACGGGCTCCTCATCGACGACACGGGTCTGCAACTCCCGCACCCGAGGGCCTGGCAGCGCGCGTTCGTGCTGCAGCCGTGGCTCGACCTCGAGCCCGACGCCGTCATCCCCGGTCGCGGACGCATCGCCGCCCTGCGCGCCGATGCCCACGACGAGGTGACCAGGCGATGAAGCGCACGCACCCGAGTGCGATCGTCGGTGCCGTGCTGGCCGGTGTCGTGATCGGCTACCTCATCGACCTGCTCATCGTCTCCGCCGGCGGCAAGGCGATCGTGCCGCCCATCTCACTCGCGATCACGCTCGTCGGCATCGCCGCGATCGTCGTCGTGCTGGCGTGGCCGATCCGCAAGGCGGTGAAAGCGCGTGCGACCAAGCACCTCGACCCGTTCCGGGCGATGCGAACGGCCGTCCTGGCCAAGGCGAGCAGCGTGAGCGGCGCGCTCCTGCTCGGTTTCGGCCTCGGCGTCGCGACCTTCCTGCTCACCCGCAGCGTGATGCCGCCGTTCGGCACGGTCTGGCCGGGGTTCGCAACGGCCATCGGCGGGGCGGTGCTGCTCGTCGGCGGCCTCGTCGCCGAGCACTTCTGCACCCTGCCCCCCGACGACACCGACGCCGAGCACGAGGAGCGCGCACATGCCTGAACGACCCGAGGCTGCGGCGGTTCCCGAGGCGAGGTCCGAGGAGGGCGCGGCTCCAGACCCGGCGGCCGGAGCCGAGCCCGCGGCGACCGCAGGCTCAGTCACGCCGCCGGCTCCCGACGAGGCTGCACCTTCGGACGACGCGCCAGAGCACCGCGTGCCAGAGCACGCTGCGCCAGAGCACCCCGTGCCGATCGACGAGGACTGGCGTCGCGTCTCACCCAAGTACGTGGTCGTCGAGGTCGTCGGATCCCTGGTCGGCACGGTGATCTTCGTGGCCGCGTTGCTCGTCGCGTACTTCTGGTTCGACTGGTGGTGGGCGGTGTGGGCGGCCGTCGCGATCGGTGTCGTCTCGATCATCACCATCGCGTTCGAGCCGCGTCGGGTGCGCTCGATCGGGTACCGCCTGCGCGCCGACGACCTCCTCTTCCGCCGAGGCATCATGTACCAGCGGCAGGTCGCCGTGCCATACGGGCGCATGCAGTTGGTCGACGTGACGCGGGGCCCGGTCGCGCGCGCGCTCGGCCTCGCCGACCTGAAGTTCGTCACGGCGGCGGCCGCCACCGCGGTCACCGTGCCCGGGCTGCCCCTCGACGACGCCGAACGCCTGCGCGACGAGCTCGTCGCCCTCGCCGAGACCCGACGGGCGGGGCTGTGACCGCTCCGGTCGCACCGGTCACGGCACTCGCCGACGGCGAGTGGCATCGGCTGCACCCGGCGAGCCCGCTGCTGCGCGGCGGACTCGTGTTCATCGCGGTGCTCGGCTTCGTGCTCGCGAACATGCGCGAGCGACTGCTCGACATGTTCGTCATCGTGTTCGTGCCCGAGACGGGCGACGAGATCGACGAGCGCTACGACGGATGGCAGAACGACTGGGCGAACGACCCGGTCGGCGCGATCGTCACGAACGGACAGGTCGGCTGGGCGCTGCTCGCCGTGGCGGTCGTCGTCATCGGGGTCATCGTCGGCTTCTGGCTGTCGTGGCGCATGCACACGTTCCGCATCACGCCGGAGTCGGTCGAGGTGCGCAGCGGCATCCTGTTCCGCTCGCACCGATCGGCCAGGCTCGACCGCGTGCAGGGCGTCAACATCAACCGCCCCGTGTTCGCCCGCCTGTTCGGCACCGCCAAGCTCGACGTCTCGGTCGCGGGCGAGTCGGGCAACGTGCAGCTCGCCTACCTCGGCTCGGCCCTCGCCGACGGCCTGCGCGCCGACATCCTGCGCCTCGCGTCCGGTGCGCGTGCCGAGAGGTCGCGGGCGGCGGCGCCCGCGGCGCCATCGGTTCCGGATGCCGCGGGCGCCGCGTTCGTCGAGCAGGCGCCGGGTGGGGCGGGCGGCCAGCCACCGGCATCCGCCCGCGTGTCGGCCGTCGTCGGACGCCGGGTCGACGAGTTCCTCGCGCCCGAGCTGGATCCGAACCTCGCGCCGCCCGAGTCGGTCGTGCACCTGTCGGTGGCCCGCGTCGTGGGTTCGACCCTGCTCGGCGGCACGACCATCGCGATCCTCGTGTTCGTGGCGATCATCGTCGCGGGCGTCGCGGCGGGGCAGGAATGGGTGATCCTCTCGTTCATCCCCGCGGTGATCGGCCTCGTCGGCTACCTGTGGTCGCGCATCACGAAGTCGCTGCGCTACTCGATCGCCGGCACGCCCGACGGCGTGCGCATCGGCCACGGGCTGCTCTCGACGGCGAACCAGACGATCCCGCCGGGGCGCGTGCACGCGGTCGAGGCGACGCAGTGGATCCTCTGGCGGCCGTTCGGCTGGTGGTCTGTGCGCGTGAACCTCGCGGGCCAGTCGGCGAGCGCGTCGAGCGAGGCCCAGCAGCGCACGTTGGTGCTGCCGGTGGGGCGCGCCGACGACGTGCGGCGCGTGCTGGCGCTGCTGCTGCCCGACGCCGAGCCGGCGCTCGAGCCGGTGCTCGGCCCGGGGCTCACCGGGCGCGGAGCCATCGCCGGATTCTCGACGACGCCCCGGCGTGCAGCCTGGCTGCGCCCCTTCTCGTGGCGGCGCATCGGCTGGGTAGCGCTCGGCGGTGTCGTGCTCTTCCGGCGTGGGGCGCTCACGCGCTCGCTCGCCGTCATGCCGCTCGCGCGCATGCAGTCCGTCGCGCTCGGGTGGGGTCCGGTGCGGCGGATGCTACGGCTCGCGTCCGTCCGCGTGCACACGCTCGCCGGGCCGGTGACCGTCGAGCTCCCCGTCGCCGACGCCGGTGAGGCCGCAGACCTGTTCGAGAACCTCGCTGCAGACGCCGTGGTGTGGGCCGGAGCCGATGAGTCCCACCACTGGGGCGCCGCGCGCGAACATGGCGCCACCGGCGAGCAGGCCGTCGCGGGCGAGCAGGCCGTCGCGCGCGAGCACGCCGCCCGCGAAGACGCCGAGACCGGCCAGATCCCGGAGGCCGTCTCATGAGCGACCGCGCAGGGCGCCTCGGCGTCGGCACGATCGGCGCCGGGCGCGTCGGCGCGGTGCTCGCGTCGGCACTCGCCGGGGTCGGACACGCGCTCACCGGCATCTCGGCGGTGTCCGAGTCGAGTCGCGACCGCGCCGCCGCGATGCTGCCGCACGTTCCGGTGCTCACCGTGCCCGAGATCATCGAGCGCAGCGAACTCGTGCTGCTCGCCGTGCCGGAGGCCGAGCTCGGGCCGCTCGTCGCCGGCCTCGCCGATGCGGGCGTCTGGCAGCCGGGGCAGCTCGTGCTGCACACCAACGCGCGACTCGGCACCGCGGTGCTCGATCCGGCCAGGCGCGCCGGAGCGATCCCACTCGCCGTGCACCCGGCGATGACGTTCACGGGCACGAGCATCGACCTCGCCCGGCTGCCCGGAACGTGGTTCGCCGTGACCGCCCCGGCCCCGGTGCTGCCGATCGGGCAGGCGCTCGTCGTCGAGATGGGCGGCGAGCCGTTCATCGTCGCCGAGGCCGACCGTGCCGCGTACGGCGAGGCCATCGACACCGCCGTCTCGTTCTCGAGCGCGATCGTCGAGCAGGCCAGCGGCATCCTCGCGGGCATCGGCATGCCGAGACCCGGCGCCGTGCTCGCTCCGCTGGTGCGCAGCGCCGTCGAGAACGCGCTGGCCCGCAACGACCCCGGGCCGTGGCCCGACGGTGCGAGTACGATCGACGGGGCCGCAGACGAGCGTCCGTTTGGAGGTGCCGCGTGACCGACGTGGCGAGCACGGTGGCGGCGAGCAGCACGGCCCCGAACACGGTGACGACGAGCGCTGCGGTGGCGAGCAGCGCGGCGAGCACCAGCGCGGCGAGCACCCGCACGGCGAACAGCATCGCCGAAGTACGCGGCCTGCTCGACGAACGACGCCGTGCCGGGGCATCCGTCGCCCTCGTGCCCACGATGGGCGCCCTGCACGACGGCCATCTCGCGCTCGTGCGCCGCGCCCGCGAACTCGCCGACGTCGTCGTCGTGTCGATCTTCGTGAACCCCTTGCAGTTCGGCCCGACCGAAGACCTCGACCGCTACCCGCGCACCCTCGAAGCGGATGTCGCGGCGCTCGCCGGTCTCGGCGTCGACGTCGTCTTCGCGCCCGACGTGACCGAGATGTACCCGAACGGCTCGGCCGAGGGCACGACGGTGAGCGCCGGACCCGTCGGATCCCGCTACGAGGGCGCGCACCGCCCCGGGCACTTCGACGGCATGCTCACGGTCGTCGCCAAGCTGTTCTCGATCGCCCAGCCCGACGTCGCCGTGTTCGGCCAGAAGGACGCCCAGCAGGTGTTCCTCGTGGAGCGCATGGTCGCCGACCTCGACCTGCGCGTGCGTGTCGAGGTCGTGCCGACGGTGCGCGAGACCGACGGGCTCGCGCTCTCGAGCCGCAACCGCTTCCTCGACGGGCACGACCGCGTCGCGGCGCTGGTGCTCGCGGAATCGCTCGACGCCGCCCGCACGTCGGCCGCCGACGGGGCCTCCGAACTGCTCGCCGAGGGCGTCGCCGCCTTCGGCGACCACGACGGCGTCGACCTCGACTACTTCGTGGTCGTCGACCCCGGCACCTTCCTCCCCGTCGACGAGGAGTACCGGGGGCGGGCGCTCGTGCTCGTCGCCGCTCGGGTCGGCGCCACCCGGCTCATCGACAACGACTTCGTCGACGTCGGCGCCTCCGGGCGGTAGCGCGGAGCATCCGCCCAGATCTGCTGAGTAGTCTTGACGGGCACGTGCCCCGCGATGAGAGAGAACGATGGCCGAGACCCAGACGGATTCCGCCCTGCCCGCCGATGAGCCCACCGCGGCCGAGATCTCCGAGCAGAAGGCGGTACGCCTCGCCAAGCGCGAGCGCCTGATCGCGGCATCCGACGACCTCGGTGGCGGCGCCTACCCGGTGCGCCTGCCGATCACCACGACGATCCCGCAGGTGCGGGCGCAGTTCACCGATCTCGAGGCCGACGTCTCGACGGGCGAGCAGGTCGGCCTCGCAGGCCGCATCGTGTTCTCGCGCAACACGGGCAAGCTGTGCTTCGCGACCCTGCAGTCGGGCGACGGCAGCCGTATCCAGGCCATGGTCTCGCTCGCCGAGGTCGGCGAGGAGTCGCTCGCCGCGTGGAAGGAGCTCGTCGACCTGGGCGATCACGTGTTCGTGGCCGGCGAGGTCATCACGAGCCGCCGCGGCGAGCTGTCGATCATGGTGAGCTCGTGGCAGATCGCGGCGAAGGCGATCCTGCCGCTGCCGAACCTGCACAACGACCTCAACGAGGAGACCCGCGTGCGCAGCCGGTACCTCGACCTCATCGCGCGCGAGCAGGCGCGCAAGAACGTGCTCGACCGGGCGAAGACGAATGCGAGCCTGCGGCACACCTTCGAGGGCCTCGGTTTCGTCGAGGTCGAGACGCCGATGCTGCAGGTCATGCACGGCGGGGCATCCGCTCGTCCGTTCGTGACGCACTCGAACGCGTTCGACACCGAGCTCTACCTGCGCATCGCCCCCGAGCTCTACCTCAAGCGCGCCGTCGTCGGCGGCATCGAGCGGGTGTTCGAGATCAACCGCAACTTCCGCAACGAGGGCGCCGATTCGACGCACAGCCCCGAGTTCGCGATGCTCGAGGCCTACGAGGCCTACGGCGACTACACCACCATGGCCGACCTCACGCAGCGCCTCATCCAAGATGCCGCGCTCGCGACGAGCGGCTCGCACGTCGTCACCTGGGCCGACGGCACCGAGTTCGACCTCGGCGGCGAGTGGGACCGCATCTCGATGTACGGCACCCTCTCCGAGGCGGTCGGCGAGCAGATCACGGCCGAGACCCCGATCGAGCGGCTGCGCCAGCTCGCCGACGAGGCCGGCATCGAGATCGAGCACCCCCTGCCCGGCAAGTACGTCGAAGAGCTCTGGGAGCACCACATCAAGGGCGGGCTCGTGCGCCCGACGTTCGTCATGGACTTCCCGCTCGACACCTCGCCGCTCGTGCGCGCGCACCGCAGCACCGCAGGCGTGGTCGAGAAGTGGGACCTCTACGTGCGCGGCTTCGAGCTGGCCACCGGCTACTCCGAGCTCGTCGACCCGGTCGTGCAGCGCGAGCGCTTCGTCGAGCAGGCCAAGCTCGCCGCCGACGGCGACCCCGAGGCCATGCGCCTCGACGAGGAGTTCCTGCGTGCGCTCGAGTTCGGCATGCCGCCCTCGGGCGGCATGGGCATGGGCATCGATCGCCTCCTCATGGCGCTCACCGGTCTCGGCATCCGCGAGACCATCCTCTTCCCGCTGGTCAAGTGAGCGTGCCGGCAATGACCTCGACGAGCGGATGCCGCAGATGAACGACTACCTCCCCAAGAGCGAGCTCGAGCCCGACCCCGACCCCAAGCGGCCGTCGAACGCCCGCGTCGCGATCTGGATCATCGTCGGCGCGGTCGGCGCCTACCTGCTCGGGTCGGGCATCTGGGGCATCATCACCGCCGGCTGACGAACACGACGCCGCGGTAGCCGGTCGGGCCCCACGCGACCATTCGGTCCAGGTCGGGGGTCGCGATCGGCAGCTCATGGGCGTCGACCCACGTCTCGCCCTCGTCGGAGCTGATCCACGGGTCCTGGATCACGACGACGCCGTCGCCAGCGGCGTGCGCGAGCACCCAGTGCGGACCGGTCTCGCCGTGCATCGGTGCCTCGTCGACGAGTAGGAGTGCGAGATCGCCGGCCGCGACCCGTGCGGCGATCTCGTCGGCAGACACGCGTTCGCGATGCACGGGAACGGCGAGCTCGGCGGCCCTGCGGAGGGATTCCGCCTGCAGTTCGGTCCTGAAGTCGTGCTCGAATGCCGAGTACGACTCGACGAGCACGGGGCCTTCGGCGTCGAGCCAGACCTCGACGGCGTCGGTGTCGGTCAGGCTCTCGCGCATCACGACCGCGAGCCCGATCGGCTCGACCGCAGGGAAGTTGCTCGCGCGGCGCCAGAAGGCGAGCTCGAGGTCCCGATCGGACTCGCGGTCGGCGCCGAGGCCTGCCGCGCCGCTCACCTCGACGGCGAGCAGCCCTGCGACGGCGCCGCAGGTGAAGAGCGTCGTCTGCGCGTAGTACGGCGGCTCCGCATGGGCGAGCGGCCGGTGCCAGCGCACCAGTCCGTCGGTGCCGAGCGTGCCCGGCGCCGAGGAGTGCGGAGCGCGCAGCGGCACGAAGCCGCGTGCCACCGCGATCTCGGGAACGGGTGCGCCTGCCGGCAGTTCCCACTTGAGGGCGGCATCGCCCCGGCCCTCGCTCGCGGCGATCACGTCGTCGAGGAGGTCGGCGGCGGCCCGGTCGGCCGCGGAGGGGCCGGCACCGGCGGCGCTGCCGGCATCCGACGACGTCCAGAGCTCGACGATCTTGGTCGCCGCGGTCGACGGCCGCCGGGTGGTGAGCACCGCCGCGAGCGGAACGTCGCCGGCGCGACGGTCGAGCACGGTCGGCTCGTACGGATGGCGCGAGCGTTCCCATGCCGTGGCGCGCGTGCCGCCGAGGGCGGCGCGCAGCGTGTCGTCGATGACGGCGCCTCGGGCGGCGGAGGTGACGGTTCCGGTCATGATCAGGTCCTTTCGTGCGCGTCAGCCGCGCGGGTTCTCGCGATGGCTCGCGGCGACGAGGAGCTTCGTGTACTCGTGCTCGGGGTCGTCGAGCACTCGCGCACTGGGGCCCTGCTCGACGATGCGTCCGTCCCAGAGCACGGTGACCGTGTCGGCGATCTGCCGGACGACGGCGAGGTCGTGCGAGATGAAGAGCACCGCGACGCCGAGGTCCCGACGCAGCGAGCCGATCAGCTCGAGGATCTGGGCCTGCACCGAGACGTCGAGGGCCGAAACCGACTCGTCGCAGATGAGCAGCTCTGGTCGCGGGGCGAGCGCTCGTGCGATGGCGACCCGCTGACGTTGCCCGCCCGAGAGTTCGGCGGGACGCTTGACGGCGAACTCCACGGGGAGGTCGACGAGCTCGAGCAGCGCCGCGACCTCCGACGCGGGCCGCCGGCCGACGTTCAGCGCCTCCCGAAGGATCGATCCGACCGACATCATCGGGTTGAGGGACGAGTACGGGTCCTGGAAGACGATCTGCATCTGGCCCGGCGTTCGCGAGGCCCGACCCGGTGCGAGTGGCACGCCGTCGAAGGCGATCGTGCCGCCGTCCTCGCGTTCGAGGCCGGCGATGCAGCGGGCGAGCGTCGACTTGCCCGACCCCGATTCACCGACGACCCCGGCGATCTCGCCCGGGCGGATCTCGAGTCCGACGCCTTCGAGCACGGTGCGTTCGCCGAACCGCTTCACGAGGCCGGAGGCCGCGAGGAGCGGTGCCGGTCGCGAGGCCGTCTCCGTCGACGGCCCGCCGTCGGTGGCGCTCGCGTCCTGCCGTTCGAGTCGTTCGAGCCGTTCGGCGGTGAACGCGGGATCGGCTGCGATGAGCGCCCGCGTGTACGGATGCTCCGGTGCACTGAGCACGTGCCCGGTCGCGCCGCGCTCGACGACTTCGCCGTGCCGCATCACGAGGACCTCGTCGGTGCGACCGCGAACGAGTCCGAGGTCGTGCGAGATCAGGAGCATCGCCATGCCGCGCGCCGTCTGGAGCGCGCGCAGCAGGTCGAGGATCTCGGCCTGGTTCGAGGCGTCGAGCGCGGTGGTCGGCTCGTCGGCGATGAGCAGCACGGGATCGTTCGCGAGCGCCGCCGCGATCGCGACTCGCTGGCGCATGCCGCCCGAGAGCTCGTGCGGGAAGGCGCGCGCTGCCCGCTCGGGCAGCTTCACCTCGGCGAGGCGGGCGGTGACGGCGTCGTCGAGCTGGCGGCGGCCGAGACGGCGGCCCGTCGCCGCGGCGGCCGCCTCGACGGTCCAGGCGATCTGCACCCCGCAGCGGTGCACGGGTGAGAGGCTCGTGAACGGATCCTGCAGCAGCAGTGACACCGACCGGCCTCGAAGCGGCCGCCACGAGGCATCCGGTGCCGCGAGCGACTGGGAACGATCGCCAAGCTCGAGATCGCCGGACGCCCGGAAACCCGGGGGCAGGAGGCCGATCAGGCTCTTCGCGGTGAGCGTCTTGCCCGAGCCCGACTCGCCGATGAGCGCGAGGGTGCGCCCTTCGGCGATCTCGAACGAGAGTGGCTGCACCATCACCCCGGCGGGGCCGGTCACCTGCACGTCGGTCGCGCGGACCCCGTTCATGCCCGCTCTCCCGCCCGCGTAAGGCGCTGACCGAGCCAGTCGCCGACGAGGTTCGCCGAGCAGGCGACCGCGATGATGAGTACCGCCGGCACGAGGACGGCCGCAGGGTTGTCGAACATGATCGCCCTGGCGTCGGTGAGCTGGCGTCCCCAGTCGGCGGTGCCCGGCGGCACGCCGACGCCGAGGAACGAGAGGGATGAGAAGGCCACGAGCGCGAAGGCGACGTTCAGCATCGCGTTCGTGATGACGAGCGGAGACACGTTCGGCAGGATGTGCCGGAACATGACCCGCCAGCGGGAGAGCGAGAGCATCTGGGCTGCCTCGATGTATGGGCGCGCGGCCTGTTCGAGCACGCCGGCGCGCACGATCCGGATGTCGGAGGGGGAGAAGAGCACGATGAGCAACAGCACGGTGGTCCAGTAGCCGCCGCCGAACACCCCGGAGACGACGATCGCCGCGAGCAGCACGGGCAGGGCGAGCAGCAGGTCGGTCCAGCGGCTGATCGCGAAGTCGAGCCAGCCGCGCTCGTACCCGGCGAGCGTGCCGAGCAGGATGCCGAGGAGCATCGAGCCGAGGGCGACGCACACCGGCCCGACGAGTGCCGAGGCGGCGCCGGCGATGGTGAGGGCGAGGATGTCCCGGCCGAGCTCGTCGGTGCCGAGCGGATGCCCGGGGCTCCCGGGCGGCATCAGGCTCGAGAGGATGTCCTGCGTCGTGGCCTCCGGGAACAGGAGCGGACCGGAGACGACCGCGATGAGGGCGAGCCCGAGCACGGCGAAGGACGCCCAGATCGTGACGGGGACACGGTGGCGGGAGCGGAAGGCGATGCCGACGGCGCCGATCGACGCGCTCATGCGGTCGCCCCTTTCGCCCGCACGCGCGGGTCGAGCAGCAGGTAGGCCAGGTCGGCGAGCAGCGCGATGACGGCGATCGCGGCCGCGACGAGCAGTGTCAGCGCCTGCACGACGGCGAGGTCCTTGAAGAGCACGGAGTCCTGCAGCAGGGTGCCGAGGCCGGGCAGCGCGTACGTCGTCTCGGCGAGCACGGTGCCGCCGACGAGGAAGGTGAGCACGAGGCTCGCGCCGGTCACGATCGGGATGGCCGCGTTGCGGAGCGCGATCGTGCGAACGCGGCGCTCCGGGATGCCCCTCGCCCGCGCCGAGGTCACGTAGTCGGCGTCGAGTTCGCGCAGCATGGCGGTGCGGGTGAGCTTCAGGATGATCGCGCCGAGGCCGAGCGCCAGGGTCACCGCCGGCAGCACGAGGTGGTGGAGGGTGTCGAGCGGGCCGCGCCCGGCGCCGTAGACCGGGAAGATCGGAAGGTAGTACGCGAACACGTACAGCAGCAGGAGGCCGACGGCGAACGTCGGGGCGGAGAGGCCGACGACGCCGAGCGCCGATGCCGTGCGGTCGACCCAGCCGCCCGCGTGCACGGCGCTGCGCATGCCGAGGGGGATCGCGACGGCGAGCGCGATCGCGAAGGCGAGCCCGCAGAGCGCGAGGGTGAGGCCGAGGCGCGATCCGATCGCATCGGCCACGGAGGTCTGCAGGCGGATGGATTCCCCGAGGTCTCCCGTCAGCACGCCGCCCAGCCAACGGAAGTACTGCACCGGCAGTGGATCGTCGAGGTGGTACTGCGCCCGGATCGCGGCGACCGCCTCGGGCGAGACCGGCCGGTTTCCGAGCAACGTCTTGACGAGGTCGCCCGGGGCGAGGTGCACCATCGAGAAGACCACGATCGACAACACGAAGAGGATGGTGAGCGTGCCGAGCACGCGCACCGCGAGCATGCGGCCCATGGGCCGCGCTCGCGATGCGCGCACTCGGTTCGGGGAATCGTTCGTCACTGCTCGGCGCGATAGAGCTGGGTCGGCCAGGCGGAGATGAACGCGAAGGAGCTGTAGTCGCGGATGCCGAGGTCCTTGGCGAAGGCGGTGGCCGACTGGCCCCACCACAGCGGCACGTTCACGGCGTCCTCGGCTTGCAGGGTCTCGGCCTGGATGAGCAGGTCGATGCGGGCCGCCGGGTCGGACTCGGCGCCCGCCTGGGCGATGAGGTCGTCGATCTCGGGGTTGGAGTAGGCCGCCGGGTTTCCCGCGCCGAGGAGGTAGCTCGGCACCTCGGCCGGGTCTCCGAGCGTCGAGAAGTACCACATGAGGCCGACGCCGTAGCTGGACGAGGCGTCGAGGCTCGCGAGCCATTCCTCGATCGGCACCTCGCGCACGTTCAGGGTGATGCCGATCTTCGAGAGGTTCTCGGCGAGCGACTGCGCGGCGCTGCCGAGCTGCGGCCCGGTTGAGGGCGTGAGGATCTCGGTCTCGAACCCGTCGGGGTGGTCGGATGCGGCGAGGGCCGCCTTCGCGGCGTCGAGGTCGAAGCCCCATTGCGGGATGCCGGAGAGCCGCTCGCGGGCCTCCTCAGCGGAGTACGCCTTGCCGAGCGACTCGGGCGTCATCATGGCCGTTGCCGCCTCACCGTGGCCGCGGAGCAGCTTCTCGACGACCGCTTCGCGGTCGATCGAGTGGGCGAACGCCTCGCGCACCTTCGGGTCGTCGAAGGGTGCGAGCCCGGTGTTGAAGTACAGGCCGACGTAGGAGAGATCGTTGACGTACTCGACCCGCATGGTGTCGAGCTGCTCCCACTGCGTGGACTGCGCGAGGGGCACGTTGAACGCGACGTCGACATCGCCCGACTGCGCGGCGAGCAGCCTGGTCGATTCGTCGGGGATGAACTCGACCTGGATGCTCTTCACCTTGGGCGTCTCGCCCCACCAGGTGTCGACGCGTTCGAGGGTCACGTGCGAGTCGGGCACGAACTCGGTGACCTGGTAGGGCCCGGAGCCGAGCAGCAGCGACGAGGCGGTGCCGATCTTGCCGTCGTGCTCCTCCCAGAACGCCTGCGAGGTGATGAACGCGGCGCCGCCGGTGGACATGTTCGCCGCGAATGCGGCGTCGGGTGCGGTGAGGGTGACGGTGACCTCGTGCTCCCCGGTCTTCTCGATGGTGTCGACGCCGCCGAGGTAGTACGCCAGCCCGGGAGAGGCCGTCTCGTCGCGCGCCTGCTCGAGGCTGAACACGACGTCGTCGGCGGTCACGGGCGTGCCGTCCTGGAACTTCGCGTCGTCCCGCAGTTCGTAGACGTACGTGACGTCGTCGGTCTGCTCCCAGGATTCGGCGAGTCCGGGCTGGATCTTGCCCTCGGCGTCGATGGAGACGAGGCCCTCCTGCGCGATGGAGGCGATGTAGTAGTTGAGGATGCCGGCCTCCTGTCCGATGTACAGGCTCGAGAGCGAACCGGGCAGGGCGACGGTGATCTCGGCGATCTCCTCGCCGGTGTCGGCGCCGACCGAGGTGTCGGGTGCGCCCGCCGCGCATGCGGCGAGCAGCAGCACACCTGCGGCCGCCGCGCTCGCCCGCGCGGTGCGGGTCAGCGTTGTACTGGACATGGGGGATGCCTCCTCTGTGGATGGGGTGTACCGGATCGTGGATCCGGGAGTCAGGACGAACCGCGCGCGGTGCCCGTGGCTGCGTCGGCGGGCCTCGTCGACGGCGTCGACGCCGGTCGTCGGCGGCCGATGGGCGGTGAGCGCACGCAGCGCGGCGGCGACGGCGGGGATCCCGGCGGCCTCGACGAGCGTGGTCGCGATCGTGCTGCGGCTCATCGCGGGTGACAGGCCGGCCGCACGGACGCCGCCGGGCTGCGGGACGGCGGCGAATGCGCTCTCGGCGACGAAGGTCGCACCGAACCCGCTCATGACGAGGGCGATGGCGGCGTCGGCTCGCGATACGGCGAGGTCGGCCCGGTTCGCGTCGCGGCCGATGCGGGCGGCGACGGCGTCGGCGCAGGTGCCGGCCCCGCGGATCCACGGGAGGTCGGCGAGCGACCCGGGCGCGATGCGGGGCGAGGGCTCCACGTCGGATGGGCCGAGGATCGCGAGCACCTCCTCGCTGAAGAGGAACGTGGTGCGCAGTCCGTCGCGACGGGCCTTCGCGATGCTCGGCACCGGGGAGGCGAGTCGCGTGGTGACGGCGATGTCTGCCCGACCGTCGCGGACCATGTCGAGGGCCGCAGCGTCTTCGGCCTCGATGAGCGAGACCTCGACGCCGGGCGTGGAGGCCGCGAGCGTGCGGAGGGCGGGGGCGACGGTCGAGGCGATCGCCTCCGCGTCGGCGACGATGCGCACCGCGCCCGCGCGACGGCCGAGCATGCGCGCGAGGTCGGAGGCGGCCGCCGTGAGGCTCGCGTCGATGCGCGGCGCGTGCTCCGCGAGCAGCGCGCCGACGGGCGTGAGCCTGGCCGATCTCGCGGTGCGGGCGACGAGCGAGGCGCCGAGTCTCGACTCGAGGCGCTGCACGTGCTGGGTGATGGTGGGCTGCGTGTACCCGAGCATCCGGGCCGCGGCGCTGATGGAGCCGGTGCGGTCGATGGCCACGAGGATTCGCAGCGAATGCAGGTCGAGTGCGCGGGTCAGGGAATCGACTGCGGCGAATTCGACTTCATCCATAGGGAGATGCTATAGATTCTCCGATTTCCATCAAGTAACAATATGTCAACAAGATCACGACGGAGGAGCCGGAATGACCGGAGCAGCTGGTGCGACCACGAACCACGACGCCTGGAACGACGCACGCGACCACGCCGTGTGGTCGGGCTTCGGGCTCGCGACCCTCGCCGCCACGAACTGGCTCGGCGCCGAGCCCGGCGAAGTCGACGGGCTGCCGGGTCGCTGGCATGCCGAAGGCGGCCGCGTCATCGGCACGGACATCTCGGGCGAGGGCCGTGTCGTTCTGGCCCCTGACGAGGAGTTCGGACTCGAGGGCGTGCTGCTGCGCGGATTCGAACGCGACGGGTCGCTCGCGCTCCGCGTCTACGACCGGGCGGCGCCCGCGCGACGCGGGATCTCCGGGATCGAGCGCCATCCGTACGATCCGAGTCTCAGGGTGGTCGGGCGGTTCGAGGCAGACGGTGGGCTCAGGTCCGAGACGGTCTCGGTCGACGACCATCGCGCCGACGCCGAGTTCGCCGGCCGCGTGCACCTCGAGCTCGACGGGAGGCCCCTCGCGCTCGACGTGGCCCGCACCGACGACACCCGCGCCGCCGACGGCCGCATCGAGGAGGGGCTCTTCGCCGCGTTCAGCGACGGCACCGGCCGTCAGGAGGGCTACCCGTTCCGATTCCTCCGAATGCCGGCGCCGGCCGCCGACGCAACCCTCGTCGTCGACCTGAACCGCGCGTACCTGCCGCCCTGCGCGTTCTCGGACCACTACGTGTGCGTGCTTCCGACCCCGCAGAACCGGTGGACGATCGACGTGCGCGGGGGCGAACGCGCCGTGCGCTGAGTCGCCGGCCTCTCGTGCGGGTGCACGCCGAGACGGCGGGCTCGCGACGACGACGCGTCGCGGCATCCGGATTCCCAGCAGAACCACGTATCCTGAACCCCTATGGACGATTTCTGGGCGAATGCGATCTGGTCGCTCGCGCCGACCGTGCTCATCGGACTCATCTTCTGGTTCGTGATGCGCGCGATCCTGCGCGCCGACCGCACCGAGCGTGCGGCGTACGCCCAGATCGAGGCCGAGGAGCGCGCGAAGCTCGGCCTACCGCGCCGGCCCGATCGCGGCACCGAGCGCCCCGCCGACTGACTCCATGAGCTCGGAGGAGACCGCGACGGTCACGGCTATCGTGACCTTCACGCTGCTCGCGATCGATCTCGTGATCCGCGTGATCGCGATCATCGTGGTTCCCCGCAACCGCCGTCCGACCGCGGGCATGGCGTGGCTGCTCGCCATCTTCTTCATCCCGTACCTCGGGGTGCTCTTCTTCCTGCTCATCGGCAATCCGAAGCTGCCGAAGCGCCGCCGTGAAAAGCAGGCCGAGGTCGACGAGTTCATCCGCGAGTCGACGCACGGCGTCGAGCGGGTCAGCGACTCCAGCGGATGGCCGGCCTGGTTCGAGGGCGTGGTGCACCTGAACCGCAACCTCGGGTCGATGCCGCTCATCGGCTCGAACAGCGCGAGCCTGATCGGCGGCTACCAGGATTCGCTCGACGCGATGACCGCCGCCGTGGCCGGGGCGAAGCGGTACGTGCACGTCGAGTTCTACATCCTCGCGCTCGACAAGACGACCGAGCCGTTCTTCGCGGCGCTCGGCGACGCGGTCGAGCGGGGCGTGCAGGTGCGCGTGTTGCTCGACCACATCGCCTCGCTGCGGTCCAAGGGATACCGCCGCACGCTGCGACGCCTCGACGACATCGGCGCGTCGTGGCAGCTCATGCTCCCGGTGCAGCCGTTCAAGGGGCGGTACCAGCGGCCGGACCTGCGCAACCACCGCAAGATCCTCGTCGTCGACGGCGAGGTCGCGTTCATGGGCTCGCAGAACCTCATCGACCGCAGCTACAACAAGCGGGGCAACATCCGTCGCGGGCTCAAGTGGAAGGAGCTCGTGACGCGCCTCGAGGGGCCGATCGTCTCGGGTCTCGACGCGATCTTCCGCACCGACTGGTACCTCGAGACGGGCGAGGAGCTCACTCGCGACATCCCAGACGCGTTCGACCAGCCGAGCGAGGCGCAGGACCTCGACTGCCAGGTCGTGCCGAGCGGGCCCGGGTTCCCGAACCAGAACAATCTGAAGCTGTTCCTCGCGCTGCTCTACGCGGCCAAGCAGAAGCTCATCATCACGAGCCCGTACTTCGTGCCCGACGAGGCCATGCTCTACGCGATCAGCGGCGCGACGCAGCGGGGCGTGCACGTCGAGTTGTTCGTCTCCGAGATCGGCGACCAGGCGCTCGTCTACCACGCGCAGCGTTCGTACTACGAGGCGCTGCTGCGCGCCGGCGTGAAGATCTACATGTACAAGGCGCCGTACATCCTGCACGCCAAGCACTTCACGATCGACGAGGATGTCGCGGTCATCGGCTCGAGCAACATGGACATCCGCTCGTTCGAGCTGAACATGGAGGTCTCGCTGCTGGTGCGGGGCCGCTCGTTCGTGCAGGAGATGCGGGCCGTCGAAGACGGCTACCGCGCCGACAGCCGCGAGCTCACGCTCGACGAGTGGATGCGCCAGCCGATCCGCTCGACGGTGCTCGACAACCTCGCACGGCTCACCTCGGCGCTGCAGTAGCGGGCCTCGTCGCGGCGGTCGCGGCCGTCGCTGCGACGCGGTCCGCCGCGCCGTGGTGCAGAGCGGTGCGGATGCCGCGGGCGGGCGCCCTTCGTCAGGCGCGCGGCTTGAGGCGCACCGTCGGCAGTTCGGGCGCCGGGAGCGGGGCGCCGTCGAAGCCGTCGACCGTGCCGAAGCGGCCGTCGGCGTCGCCGCGCGCGATGACGTCGGCCTGCCAGGTGCGCCGGAACTCCGCGACCTCCTCGTGGGAGCGCCCGATGAAGTTCCACCACATCACGAGCTCCTCGCCGAACGGCACGCCGCCGATGAGGATCACGCGGGCGGGCCCGTGCTCGCCTGCACGCAGCCGCACGCCCTCGTGACCGAGGCCGAGGTATCCGAGCTCGTTCGCAGCGAGCTGCGTCGTGTGGCCCGCGACGGCGAGCGGATCGGCGTCGGCCGGGCCGGTGTCGGACTCGCTCTCGAGCGCTGCGACCGTCGCGGTCACCGGGCCCCGGTCGACGAGCAGTCCGTGCTCGAACGCGGGGTCGAGCTCGATCCACGCCTCGCCGCCGGCCGGCAGCTCGACCTGCGCGCCGACGAGCGGCGTGAAGACGGTGACGGACGTCTCGGCGTCGATGCCCGGGAGCGTTCCGGCGAACACGCGCACCACGGCGTCGTCGACCGAGACGGGCACGGTCTCGGAATGCTCGAAGAACGGCGCGACGGCGCGTGCGGCATCCGGAAGCGCGACCCAGAGCTGCACGCCGTGCAGTCGCGTGGTGTCGGGCGTCGAGACCTCGGAGTGGGCGATGCCCCGCCCGGCGGTCATGAGGTTCACGGCACCGGGCCGCACGAACTCGGCGCTGCCGGTGCTGTCGTGGTGCTCGATCTCGCCCTCGAAGAGCCAGCTCACCGTCTGCAGGCCCGTG
The DNA here is from genome assembly GCF_001421565.1 of Agromyces sp. Leaf222. NCBI lineage: Bacteria > Bacillati > Actinomycetota > Actinomycetes > Micrococcales > Microbacteriaceae > Agromyces > Agromyces sp. Leaf222. Next base: position 514,832 of record NZ_LMKQ01000002.1, read on the forward strand.
TGCGGGTGCGGGGGCACGACCATGCCGCCGGATGCCGCGACCTCGTCGGGCCCGTAGTGGTCGGCGAAGCACCAGGCTCCGATCGTCGTGCGTCCGCGCTGGGGCAGGGTGCGGCGGACGTTCATCGCGCGCGGCCCGCCGAGCGGCACGTCACGGGGCTGGAGCACCGTGATCTGGGCGGCGCTCGATGCCTCAGGAGGGCACACGAGCTCGACGGGATCGCGTTCGAGATTGCTCATGCCCGCATGCTAGACCCGATACCATTACGGCATGCACTCCTCGCTCACCCTTCGTCGTGCAGGCCTCGCAACCGTGGCCGTGGCATCCGTGTTCCTGCTCTCCGCGTGCAACCCCAGCCCTCGTGCGATCGAGAGCTTCGCCGGGATGCCCGTGAGCGATCACGCAGGCGAAGAGGGCACCGGAGACGACGAGGGCGTCGCCGACGAGGAGACCGCGACCGAGGGCCTCTCGGCCCAGTGGCTCGGGCAGGGCGGCCAGCTCGCCGTCACGATCTCGGGCAGCTCGACCTGCCCGCCTGTCGGCACCAAGGTCAACGTCCTCGACCGCGCAGGCGAGGGCAACCGCGTCTCGGTCGACGTCGCCGAGATCCCCGCCGACCAGGTCTGCACCATGGACTTCGTGCCGCACACCACCGTCTTCTGGAGCCCGGTGTTCGTCACCACGACCGAGCCCCTCGTGGTCGAGGTCGGCGACCAGTCCGTGACCGTCCCGATCAAGTAGTCGCGCGCGGGCGGCGAACGAGCAGTTCGCCGATCTCGCAGTCGAGGGCTTCGCAGATCGCCTGAAGCGTCGAGAAGCGGATGGCGCGCGCCCGGTCGTTCTTCAGCACGCTGAGGTTGACGACGCTGACGCCGACGAGTTCGCTCAAACGGGCGAGCGTCATGCCCCTCGCCTCGAGCAGCACGTCGAGCCGGCAGTGCACGTCGGATGCCTCGTCGGGTTCGGCGGGCGGCATCAGACGAGCCCCTCGGTGTCGCGGCGCATGCGGTCGCCGATCGAGAACACCACGGTGGCGAGGGCCGCGATGAATGCGATGAGCAGCAGCGGCACCAGGTCGACGGCCATGACGACGTTGTCGAACGAGCGTTCGCTGACCTGCGCGAACGCGCCGTTCGCGGCCATGTTCGCGAAGAACGGCACGGCGGCGTAGCCGAGGAGGCCGGTGAAGCCCGCGACGGTCACGAGTCGCGTGTTGCGCCGGCTGAAGACCCGACCCCGCATGACCGACCAGCTGAGCAGCACGAGGCAGGTGACGACCACGACGACCGTGGTCGCGGCGACGACCTGCTCGATCACGAGCGAGGCGAGCGAGAGCGTCGGCAGCGACTCGGCCGTGATCGACGCCCGGTCGAGGACGACCGGGAGCGGGGCGCCGTCGGGTCCGATCGGCGCCTCGGCCACCGTGCCGGCGAATTCGGCGGGCACCTGCACGTCGCGGTTCGGCAGCACCTCGACGATGCGCTGCACCGCCGCGATCACCGCCCAGACGGCGATGACGGCGCCGGCACCGAGGAAGGCCCACATGCCCGCCAGGTCGCCGCGGCTCGGCCGGTACTGCTGGGTCGTGGTGGTCATGACACGCTCCATAACGAATATCGATAATAACGAATATCGATACGGTAGGCCGAGTCCGTCGCGGCTGTCAACCCGCGGACGCGATTCCCGAGCGCCCGCCCCGCGACATCCGCCACTCCGGAACGTGCACGACGTCGGATGTCACGGCGGTGCGCCCACGGCGAACACCGGCCCACGCGGCATCCGTGCTGGTTACGCTCGATGTATCGGCGCCCCCTGCCCTGAGGGGTCGAGAGGAGTAGAGCATGTTCGAGAGATTCACCGACCGAGCCCGTCGTGTCGTCGTCCTGGCCCAAGAAGAGGCCAAGATGCTCAACCACAACTACATCGGCACCGAGCACATCCTGCTCGGGCTCATCCACGAGGGTGAAGGCGTCGCCGCCAAGGCGCTCGAATCGCTCGGTATCTCGCTCGACGCGGTTCGCGAGCAGGTGCAGGACATCATCGGCCAGGGTCAGCAGCAGCCGACCGGGCACATCCCGTTCACGCCGCGCGCCAAGAAGGTCCTCGAGCTCTCGCTTCGCGAGGCGCTGCAGCTGGGCCACAACTACATCGGCACCGAGCACATCCTGCTCGGGCTCATCCGCGAGGGTGAGGGCGTCGCCGCCCAGGTGCTCGTGAAGCTCGGCGCCGACCTCAACCGCGTGCGCCAGCAGGTCATCCAGCTGCTCTCCGGCTACCAGGGCAAGGAGCAGGTGCAGGTCGGCGCGAACGACCAGCAGCAGCCCCAGGGCGGCTCGCAGATCCTCGACCAGTTCGGCCGCAACCTCACGCAGGCCGCTCGCGAGTCCAAGCTCGACCCCGTGATCGGGCGCGAGAAGGAGATCGAGCGGGTCATGCAGATCCTCTCGCGTCGCTCGAAGAACAACCCGGTGCTGATCGGCGAGCCCGGCGTCGGCAAGACCGCCGTCGTCGAGGGCCTCGCACAGGCCATCGTCAAGAACGAGGTCCCCGAGACGCTGAAGGACAAGCAGCTCTACTCGCTCGACCTCGGCTCGCTCATCGCCGGCTCGCGCTACCGCGGCGACTTCGAGGAGCGACTGAAGAAGGTCACGAAGGAGATCCGCACGCGCGGCGACATCATCGTCTTCATCGACGAGATCCACACCCTCGTGGGTGCGGGTGCCGCTGAGGGCGCGATCGACGCGGCCTCGATCCTGAAGCCGCTGCTCGCCCGCGGCGAACTGCAGACCATCGGCGCCACGACGCTCGACGAGTACCGCAAGCACTTCGAGAAGGATGCCGCGCTCGAGCGCCGCTTCCAGCCGATCCAGGTGCAGGAGCCGTCGCTGCCCCACGCGATCAACATCCTCAAGGGCCTGCGCGACCGCTACGAGGCGCACCACAAGGTGTCCATCACCGACGGTGCCATCGTCGCCGCGGCGAACCTCGCCGATCGCTACATCAGCGACCGCTTCCTGCCCGACAAGGCCATCGACCTGATCGACGAGGCCGGCGCACGCCTGCGTCTGTCGATCCTCTCGTCGCCGCCCGAGCTGCGCGAGTTCGACGAGAAGATCGCCGTCGTCCGCGCCGCCAAGGAGACGGCCATCGAGGAGCAGGACTTCGAGAAGGCCGCATCCCTCCGCGACGAGGAGAAGAACCTCCTCGGCGAGCGTCTGCGCCTCGAGAAGCAGTGGAAGGCCGGCGACGTCAAGACCACCGCGGTGGTCGACGAGGGCCTGATCGCCGAGGTGCTCGCGCAGGCCACCGGCATCCCGGTGTTCAAGCTCACCGAAGAGGAGTCCTCGCGACTCGTCTTCATGGAGAAGGCGCTGCACCAGCGCGTCATCGGCCAGGAGGAGGCGATCTCCGCACTGTCGAAGACCATCCGTCGCACCCGCGCCGGCCTCAAGGACCCGCACCGCCCCTCGGGCTCGTTCATCTTCGCCGGCCCCACGGGCGTCGGCAAGACCGAGCTCGCCAAGGCGCTCGCGGAGTTCCTCTTCGACGACGAGGCCGCGATGATCTCGCTCGATATGTCCGAATACGGCGAGAAGCACACCGTCTCCCGACTGTTCGGCGCCCCTCCCGGGTTCGTCGGCTTCGAGGAGGGCGGCCAGCTCACCGAGAAGGTACGCCGCAAGCCGTTCTCCGTGGTGCTCTTCGACGAGATCGAGAAGGCCCACCCCGACATCTTCAACTCGCTCCTGCAGATCCTCGAAGAGGGTCGCCTGACCGACGGCCAGGGTCGCGTGATCGACTTCAAGAACACCGTCATCATCATGACGACGAACCTCGGCACGAAGGACATCTCGAGCGGGCCGGTCGGCTTCGCCCTCGAGGGCGACTCGCGCACGGGCTACGACCTCATGAGCGGCAAGGTGAAGGAGGAGCTGAAGAAGCACTTCAAGCCCGAGTTCCTGAACCGCGTCGACGAGATCATCGTCTTCCCGCAGCTGACGAAGCCCGAGCTGCTGCAGATCGTCGACCTGTTCCTGAAGCGCCTCGGCGACCGCATGCTCGACCGCGACATGACGGTCGACCTCACGACGCCCGCGAAGGAGCGCCTCATCGACCTCGGGTTCGACCCGGCACTGGGCGCACGCCCGCTGCGCCGGGCGGTGCAGCGCGAGATCGAAGACCGCCTCTCGGAGAAGATCCTGCACGGCGAGCTCAACGCCGGCGATCACGTGCACGTCGACTTCGCCGACAACGAGTTCGTGTTCACGACGACCCAGCGGGCGCTGCCCGTCGCGATCGGCGTCAACACGGGTGCGGCGATCGGCACCGGGCCGGCGACGCCCGACCTCGCGGTCACGTCGGACTAGGCTCGGCGGCCGCACGCGGCATCCGTTCGCGAACCGCGCGACGCACGACTCATGGGGTCGGACCTTCGGGTCCGGCCCCTTCGTCGTTCCCAGTGCTCCTTGACAACGTTTTCCCGGTGTTCAACGCCCGGTGTCGCCGTACTCAGCATTGCGACGCCTCGCTGTCGTATCATCCCCTCATGGAGAAGAAGAAGGTGTCCGAAGAGCACGCCGTCACCGAGGTGATCGATCGCCTCGCTGAGAAGTATCCATCGGTCGAGAGGGCCGAAATCGCCAGTATCGTCGCCGAGGAATACGGCCAGCTCGATGGTCGACCGGTGCGCGACTTCGTACCCGTGCTGATCGAGAAGAGTGCCAAGAAGCGGGTGAAGCGGCTCGTCGCCGCGTAGCACGTTCGTCGGAGGCCGCGGACCGATGCGCCACGTGCGCCTGGTGATCGTCCGGGAGGCGCGTCGGATGCCGTCAGCTGACGCGGTCGCGACGGCGCTGGCGCCCTTGACCGCGACCGATCGACAACGCTTCGAGATGCTGCCTGCCGCGCGGCGAGCGCGGTTCCTCGCCGGCCGTACCGCGCTTCGCGCGGCCGCGTCGGAGCTGACCGGCGTGGATGCCGCAGCGATCCGCATCGAGGCGACGTGCCCTGATTGCGGACGTTCGCACGGTCGGCCGACGGTGCAGGGCGAACCTGCCGTCTTCCTGAGCCTCGGACATGGTTCTGGCATCGCCGTCGCGATCGCCGGTCATGTTCCGGTCGGCATCGACCTGGAGCCTCGCGACACGTCCTCCGCTCGAATCAGGGCGATTCGAACCGTCGCCGACAGCGCCGGCCGGGATGCATTGCGGCATTGGGTGCGAACCGAGGCCGTGCTGAAGGCCGACGGGCGTGGACTGCGGGTCGATCCAGCCCGAGTCGTCGTCCGCGGGCGAACGGCCGAGATCACGGGAAGCCGACCGCTGCAGCGCTACCGGTTGCGACGGATCGACGTTCACGGGCACATCGGGTCGATCGCGTGCGCGGTCATCGACCGTGGGCCTTGAGCTGCGCTCGTTCAGGGCAGCGCGGGCAGCTTCTTCGACGACAACCACGCGTCGAACAGCTCGTCGAGCGGGGCGGGGGAGTACCGCGCCGCATGCGCCCGGAACTCCGCCGTCGTCACCACACCGCCCCGGTGCTCCTCGACCCACGAACGGAGAAGCGCGAAGAAGCGCTCGTCACCGATCGTCAGCCGGAGGGCGTGCAACGTGCAGGCGCCTCGCTTGTAGACACGGTCGTCGAACATCTGCTCGACTCCCGGGTCGTCGAGGACGAGGTCGTGAGGCTTGAGACGGAGCGCGAAGTGATGCGCTCGCGCGTGCCGGTCGGCCGTGCGGCCGCCGGAAGCCTCGGACCAGATCCACTCCGCATAACAGGCGAAGCCCTCGTTGAGCCAGATGTCGCGCCAGCCGGCGACGCCGACGCTGTTGCCGAACCACTGGTGGGAGAGCTCGTGTGCGATGAGCCGCTCGGAACCGCCGTGTCCGTCGGCGTGGTTCGCGCCGAAGGTCGCCATGCCCTGCGCCTCGATCGGGATCTCCAGTTCGTCATCCGTCACCACGACCGTGTACGTCGGGAACGGGTAGGGCCCGAAGGCGCTCTGGAACACCTCCAACATGGCGCTGAGCGCCGCGAAGTCGGCGTGCACGTCGAGTTCGAGTGCCGGCGGATACGCGAGGACGGCATCGACGCCGGCGATGGAATGCCGCTCGACGGCGTACCGCCCGATCTGCACCGTTGCGAGATAGGTAGCCGTCGGCTCGTTCTGCACGTACGTCCACGACCCGCGGCCTGACGCGACGGAATGATCGACCAGCACGCCGTTCGCGATCACGGTGTAGGCCTGCTCGGTCGTGATCCTGATGCGGTACCTGGCCTTGTCGGACGGCCGGTCGTTGCAGGGGAACCACGTGGGCGCGCCGGACGGCTGGGATGCCACGAGCACGCCGTCCGTCAGCTCTTCCCACCCCACGGTGCCCCAGCGGGAGCGCCGCGGGGCGGGCATGCCCGCGTATTCGACCTCGATCGCGAATTCCGTGCCGGGCGCGATGGGCCGCGGCGTCTGGACGACCAGGTGGGTCGCCGTCTGCGTGAACCGGGTACGTCGGTCGCCGTCGAGGCGCACCTTCCTGGCGCGGAGGTTCACCAGGTCGAGCGCGATGCTCGTGAGTCCGGTGACCGCCCGGCCCGAGATGACGGCCGCGGCATCCAGCCGGTTCGTCGAGACCTTGTAGCGGAGGTCGAGGTCGTACGAGTCGACGCGGAACGCGTCGGTACCCGAGCGTGGGAGGTACCTGTGGGCGGCTGCCGCTGCATCCGGAGCAGGATTCGACATCAGCGCCCGTGGTACCGGCCGACGACGACGTCGCGCCACGGCCCGATCGGGTTGCCGCTCCACCGGGAGCCGACCGGCACGACCTCGCCGCGCATCACGAGCGAGGCGGGACCGACGGTGGCGTTGGCGCCGATGCGAGCCGCGGGGAGGATGACGCTGTGCGGCCCGAGCGTGCTGCCGGCGTCGAGTGCGACGGTGTCCATGCTCATGATTCGATCATGGAACAGGTGGGTCTGCACGACGCACCCGCGGTTGACCGTCGAGGCGTCGCCCAGGCGCACCAGATCGGCCTCGGGCAGCCAGTAGCTGTCGACCCACGCTCCACGACCGATGGACGCGCCGAGACTGCGCAGCCACCACACGAGGGAGGGGGTACCTGCCGCGGCCTGTGCGAACCAGGGCGCCGCGACCATCTCGGTGAACGTGTCGGAGACCTCGCTCCGCCAGACGAACGACGACCAGAGCGGATGCTCCCCGACTCGGATGCGCCCGATGAGGATCCACTTCGCCGCGGTGCTCACGAGCGCGGCCACCGCGCCCGCGAGGAGGAGCACGATGCCGCTGAAGAGCGCCGCGAGCAGAGTGCCCCACGCATCAACCGCCCAGGCGAGGGCGATGAGGACGGCGAGCCCGATGCCGGTCGTGACGAAGATCGGGACGATGCGCAGGAGCTCCCAGATCGCTCGAGCCACGCGGAGCCCGGTCGGGGGGCGGTAGGTGCGCGACTCGTCGGTGTTCTGCGCCCGCCTCCGGAGCTTCACGGGAGGGGAGCCGAGCCAGGACGACCCGGCCTTGCCCTTGCGGGGCGCAGCGGAGAGCACCGCCACGAGGCCGTCGCGAGGCACCCGGTGCCCGGCGACGGCCATGCCGGAGTTGCCGAGGAACGCCCGCGAGCCGATCTCGGCGCGAGCAAGCCGCACGTAGCCGCCTCCGAGTTCGTACGAGGCGATGAGCGTGTCGTCGGCGAGGAACGCGCCGTCACCGATCGTCGTCATCGTCGGAAGCAGCAGCACCGTCGAGGCCTCGACGTCGCGCCCGACGCTCGCACCCAGCATCCGGAGCCAGATGGGCGTGAAGAGGCTCGAATAGAGGGGGAAGAGCACCGTGCGCGACAGATCGAGGAGGCGCTCGATCGACCATGCCTGCCAGCCCTGCCTTCCGCGAACGGGATGGATTCCGGGCTCGAGGCCGATGCCGAGCGCGCGCACGAGGAGCACCACGAGTGCGGCGAGCACGACGCCCGCGAAGAGCGTTGCGGGCACGAGCGCGGCGAACGCCCGAAGCACCGCCGCATCCGGCGACGGGGCGTGGCGGATCGCCGCGGCCACGATCGCGGCGCCTGCCGCGATGGCGGCGACGGGCACGAGAGACACGACGAGGGATGCCGTGGCGTAGGCGGCGACCCAACGGGTACGGCGCGGCGGGCGCTCCGCCGGCCACCAGTCGGCCGAGCGGCCGACGCGGACGGCTGGAGACCCGGCCCAGTTCTGCCCAGAGGGCACGCGGCCGAAGACGGAGGACCCCGGCGCGACCGTCGCCCGCTTTCCGATGCGGGCGCCCGGCATGAGCGATGATCGCGCCCCGACCGTGCTGCCCGCACCGATGCGGATCGGCCCGATGCGCACGTGGTCGCCGTCGATCCAGTACCCGGCGAGGTCGACCTCGGGTTCGATCGATGCCCCATCGCCGATCGTGAGCATGCCGGTCACCGGTGGCAGCGTGTGCATGTCGACATCGGCCCCGATTCGGGCCCCCAGCGCCCTGGCGTAGTAGGAGATCCAAGGCGCGCCGGCGAGGCTCGCAGCGCCGATCTGATGCGCGACCTGCTCTGCGAGCCAGAGTCGCAGGTGCACACCGCCGCCCCGGGGGTAGTCGCCCGGCCGGATGTCGACGAGCAGCAGCCGGGCGAAGACGACGGCGATCGCCATGCGTCCCCACGGCGTCACGAAGACCAGCAGGCCTGCCAGGAGCAGCCAGACGTCGACCTCGGGCAGGAAGTCGAAGCCGCCGATCGGCCGCAGGATCGCGCTCGCGGTCAGCAGGTACAGCAGCCAGCGCACGCCGTTCAGGATGTACAGGGGAACGCCGAACAGCGTCTGGAGCCATTGCATCGAACGAGGGGTCGGGGCGATCAGGTGCGTGGAGACCGGCAGGTCGTCCTGATCGGGCTGGTCGGCGACGGCGGCCGCCATCGCGCCGAGGCGCGGGTGCGCGTAGATGTCGGCGACCGTGAACTCCGGATCCGTCGCCCGGATCAGCGAGACGAGCTGGGCTGCGGCCAGCGACCCGCCGCCGAGGTCGAAGAAGTTCTCGTCGGGGTCGGTCACCGCCACGCCCAGCACGGCCCGCCAATGCTCCGCGAGCATCGCCTCGGACTGGCTGAGGCCGCCTGCCGGAAGGTCGGGATCCGACTCGAGCGGCCACGGAAGAGCCGCCTTGTCGACCTTGCCCGACGTGCGCGCCGGCAACTCGTCGAGCACTGCGAGCACCGGCACGAGGGCCGCCGGAAGCTCCTCGCGAAGGCGCACGAGCGCAGCTCCGCGATCGAAGCCGGCGCGGTCGGGCACGGCAAGATAACCGACGAGCACGTCGTTGCCGGTCGGGCTCTTGCGCACCGCGACGGCCGCGGCGGAGACCCCGTCGAGTTCGTGCAGCGCGGCCTCGATCTCGCCGAGCTCGATGCGTCGACCGCCGACCTTCACCTGGTCGTCGGCGCGTCCCTGGTAGAGGAGCCCGCCTCGGTCGAAGCGCACGAGGTCACCGCTGCGGTAGGCGCGCTCCCACCCGAGCGTCGGCATCGGCGCGTACTTCTCGGCATCCTTCACCGGATCGAGGTAGCGGGCGAGGCCGACGCCGCCGATCACGAGTTCGCCGACCTCGCCGTCGCCGACGGGCTCGCCCGAGGCATCCACGACCGCGAGGTCCCAGCCGTCGAGCGGGAGGCCGATGCTCACCGGCTCGCCTGCGACGACGGCGGTTCCGCACGCGACGACGGTCGCCTCGGTCGGTCCGTAGGTGTTCCACACCTCGCGGCCGTCGACCGCGAGACGGTTCACGAGCTCGGGCGGGCAGGCCTCGCCGCCGAAGATGAGCAGTCGGACGCTGTCGAGCGCCTCAGACGGCCAGAGCGCCGCCAGCGTCGGCACCGTGGAGACCACCGAGATGCGTCGAGCCGCGAGCCACGGGCCGAGGTCGGCGCCGCTGCGCACGAGCGACCGCGGTGCGGGCACGAGGCAGGCGCCGTTGCGCCAGGCGAGCCACATCTCCTCGCAGGACGCGTCGAACGCCACCGACAGGCCGGCGAGCACCCGGTCCTCGGCGGTGATCGGGTCGTCGGGTAGGAACAGCCTCGCCTCGGCATCCACGAATGCCGCCGCCGAACGGTGGCGCACGGCCACCCCCTTCGGCGTGCCCGTCGAGCCCGACGTGAAGATGATCCAGGCGTCGTCGTCGACGGTCGGGGGTTCGGTCAGCGGCGCGGCCGCGGTGCTCGGGTGGGGTCCGGGGTCGACGAAGAGCGTCGAGTCGACGTCGAGCGGGCGTGCGGCGGCATCCGCCCCGGCCATGGGCTCGAAGCGCCCGCGTCCCTCGATCACGCCTCGCACCCTGGCCTCGGAGAAGACCAGATCGGCGCGCTCCTGGGGGTCGTCGGCATCGACGGGAACGTAGGCGGCCCCCGCGACGAGGATGCCGAGGATCGCGACGTAGAGCTCGCGCGAGCCTGACTCCATGCGCACGCCGACGCGATCGCCTCGGCCGACACCGGATGCCTGCAGGCGCGCGGCGACTGAGATCGCTCGCGCCATGAGCTCCCGATAGCTCAGGGCGCCGATGGCGTCCTCGATGGCGGATGCCTCGGGGTGGCGCGCGACCGTGTCGCGAAGGATGTCGACGAGCGTCCGAGCGTCTGGGGCGAACCCCGAGCGGCTGATCACCCCACGGCGGAGTTCCGTCACTTCAAGCTCCTCTGACCCGCGCTGCGGGAACGGTGGACGTGGCGGCCGACCCTATCCGGGGCAGGTTATGCGGAGGTGAACGACGTTCAGGACCGGCCGAGCGCGTCGAGGAGCGCGGCCTTGTTCATGCGCGAGTACCCGGGGACGGCGCGCTGCTTCGCCTCGTCGCGCAACTCGCGGAAGTTGGGCTCAGACTGAGCCGGTGCGGCACTCGCGTCGACCACCTCGACGACGTCGATCACCTCGACGACCTCGACCAGGTCGACCTGTGGGTCAGGCAGGGTGGTCGTCTGCGAGAGCCGGGCCTCGGTGAAGTCCTCGGACTCCTGCGCGAGCGCTGCGGCCGACACGGCGACGGCCGCGGCCTTCTGGAGCTTGCGGCTCGCGCGGTCGACGCGCTTGGCGGACTTCGCCGTCAGCTTGGTGAGGGCGACGACCTCGGCGTCGAGCTTCTTCACGCGCCGCTTCGACGCGCGATCGAGCTTCCGGACCGCCTTCGTCGCCTCGTCGACCGCGTCGCGGGCCTTCGAGATCGCCTTCTTCGCTGCCTTCTCGACCTTCTTCGGTGCCACGGCATCCTCCTTCGATCGCGCGCATCCGCGGTGCGAACGCCTTCGACGACCCTACCGCTGCGTCGATCCGGCCCGCCGGTGACGTCCGGCGGGGACGCGCCCGTCGGCGGAATACGATGAACGGATGACCCAGTTCACGGTGCGACCGGCTCGCACCAGCGATGTGCCGCACATCATCGCGCTCGTCGAACCCCTCGTCGCCCGACGCATCCTGCTCGGCAAGGAGCGCGTCGACCTGTACGGCGCGATCCAGGAGTTCCGGGTGGCCGAGCTCGTCGAGACCGGGGAGGTCGTCGGCGCGGGCGCCCTGCATGCCATGTGGGAGGACCTCGGCGAGGTGCGCACCCTCGTGGTCGCCGACGCCTGGCTCGGACACGGGGTGGGGCATGCGCTGGTCGACCGGCTCGTCGACGACGCGCGCGCGCTCGGTCTGAGCAGGCTCTTCTGCCTGACCTTCGAGGTCGACTTCTTCGCCCGCCACGGCTTCGTCGACATGGGTGCGGAGACCGTGGCGCCCGAGGTCTACGCCGAACTCGTGCGCTCGCATGACGACGGCGTCGCCGAGTTCCTCGACCTCGCCCGCGTGAAGCAGAACACGCTCGGCAACACTCGCATGCTGAAGACCCTCTGAACGGCGCGTGATCGGGCATTTCGGCGCGCCGAGCGCGCGCCGCCGGCATCCGTCGACCGGTCGTACCCTGTGAGCATGTCGACGAATCAGACACCGGCACGACGGCCATCGCCGCAGGTGTTCCGTCGCCGACGGCTGGTCGTGCTGCTGGGGCTCATCGCCGTGGTCGTCGCCGTCGTGCTCATCATCGTGCGGCCGGGCGGTGCCCAGGGCGAGCCCGACAAGAACGGCGCGCCCGAGAGCTCGGCGCCCGCCGCGTCACCAGCCACGACGATCCCGACCGAGGCGGTCGCCGCCGACGGCGACCCGTGCTCGCCCGAGCAGATCACGGTCGAACCCATCACCGACAAGACCGTGTACGAAGCCGGGGAGCAGCCGCAGCTGTCGGTCACGATCACGAACACCGGCCGCAACGTGTGCGTGCTGAATGCGGGCACCGGTGCGCAGGTGTTCACGGTGACCAGCGGCGAGGAGCAGTACTGGGTCTCGACCGACTGCCAGAGCGACCAGGTCGACGCCGAGGTGTCGCTGACGCCCGGCACGCCCGTGAGCTCGGCGGCTCCGATCGTGTGGGACCGCACGCGATCGGCGCCCGACACCTGCGAGGGTGCGCGCGAGACGGTTCCGGCCGGCGGCGCGTCGTACCACCTCTCGGTCTCGGTCGACGGATTCCAGAACGACGACCTGACGAAGCAGTTCCAGCTGTACTGACCCGACCACCCGGTCAGGTCGGCGCGCCGCTCGTCGTGGGCGGCGCCGTGCTCGTCACGGTGACCGTGCCCGGGACCTGCCGCTGCGCCAGGAGCGGGCACTCGAACGGGTCGCGCTCACCGAGGCCGACGCGGTTGATGTACCGGAACACGATGACGTAGGAACGCCAGAGGGTCGTCTGCGCGTACGGCACCTCGTGCTCGCGCAGGTACTGCGCGACCAATGGCGCGGCGCGGCGCAGGTGCGGGCGCGGCATCGACGGGAAGAGGTGGTGCTCGATCTGGTAGTTGAGCCCGCCCATGGCGAAGTCGAGCACGCGGTTGCCCCGGATGTTCCGGCTCATGAGCACCTGGCGTCGGAGGAAGTCGAGCTTCATGTCGGCCGGAACCAGCGGCATGCCCTTGTGGTTCGGCGCGAACGACACCCCCATGTAGAAGCCGAACAGCCCGAGCTGGATCGCCAGGAAGACGACGGCCCGATCGGGCGAGAGCACCAAGAACACGAGCGTCAGGTATCCGACGATGCGCACGACGAGGAAGACGATCTCGATCGGACGCCGCGCGACGTGTTCGCGCTGGAAGACCCGGTGCACGCTCGACGCGTGCAGTGAGAGTCCCTCGAGCAGCAGGATCGGGTAGAAGAAGGCCCCCTGGTGCGCCATGGTCCATCGCAGGAGGGCGGGCCGTCGCTCCGCGGCCTGGGCGGGCGTGAAGGCGATGACGGGCAGATCGATGTCGGGGTCGACGCCGATCCGATTGGGGTTGGCATGGTGACGGGTGTGCTTGTGCTGCCACCATCCGTAGCTCATGCCGACGAAGAGGTCGCCGAGGATCAGGCTGGTCCAGTCGTTCCAGCGGCCGGAGCGGAAGATCTGCCGGTGCGCCGCGTCGTGGCCGAGGAACGCGGTCTGCGTGAACAGGAACGCGAACACGGCGGCCGTGAACATCTGCCACCAGGAGTCGCCGATCCAGATGAACACGGCGATGGTGCCCCCGATCAGCAGCGGCACCGCCGACAGCTTGGTCCAGTAGTACCCGTACCGCCGGCGCATCAGCCCCGCGGACTTCACCAGTTTCGCGAGATCGGTGAAGTCGCTGTTCGCTCCCGTGGTGCGAGCGGCCGCCCGCTTGCCGTGTGTCGTGATCAGACGTCCTGCGTCCATCGACATGACGCACCTCCTCCATGCCCGCAGTCGGGGCACTCGTGGAGACCGGGATCTGCACCGACCGTCGAACGCGCTGTCTGGGGATGCCGTAGACGAGCATGCCGATGAAGGGGACGATCCCGATCACTGCCAGCCAGAGGAGGCCTTCGAAGACGAACCCGACGATCGCCGGCGTCGCACGTGCGACGAGGAGTACGGCGATCGCGGTCCACTTGATCTGAGGCTACGCCGAAGATGAGGAATGCTCTGGAACTGGCAGCAACCTCACATGCGACGGGCGAGGCGCCTGCCCGGTGTCGAGCGGCCGGCGCGCGGCATGCGCTCGTGATCGGCTGGGTACGCTGGTGGGATGGCGCAGCGCAAGAAGTCCAGCAGGTCGGGCAAAGGCGGGGAGCCGGGGGAGTTCCGCTCGGAGGCGCTCGCGACGGCGCTCGAGAAGCAGGACATCGCCGCGGTCGCGCTCGCCCTGAGGCACGGCAACACCGTGGTGCCGCTCGTGAAGCCGGGGCCGCGCGACAAGCCGCTCGACGGCGGCGAGGTCTGGACCTATCGCGACCCGAAGACTGGCGACGTGGCGCTGCTGCTCTTCAGCGACGCGGCGAACAAGCCCGAGAACCTGCCGCCGGCCGTCGGCCTGCAGAGCCCGGCGTGGCTGCGCACCTTCTTGAAGCGCCACGAGTCGACCATCACGACCGTCTTCCTGGACATCGCCGGACCGCACCCGATGCAGGCGCCGCCAGCCGAACTGCTGAAGGCGCTCGAGGCCTGACTCAGGAGCGGTAATGCGGATGCCGCGTCAGAAGGCGGCGTCGAGCTCGCGCTCGCGCTCGGTCGTCGCGGCGGCGAGCGCCCGGCCGACGGCCGCCTGCACACTGCCGGCCTCGACGTCGAGGATCGTCGAGTAGCCGAGGCGGCGAGCCTCGCTGCCTCGCTGCCTGGCCGAGCTGACGGGGCGCACCTCGCCGGCGAGGCTGATCTCGCCGAAGGCGGCGAGATCGTGCGGCACGGCGCGATCTCGCATGGCCGACGCGATGGCGATGGCGATGGCGAGGTCGGCGCCGGGCTCGATGAGGCGCACGCCGCCGACGGTGGAGACGTAGACGTCGTGCTCGCCGATCTGCCGGAGGCCGGCGCGGCGTTCGAGCACGGCGAGGATCATCGCGACGCGCGAGGGGTCGACACCGTTGACGACGCGACGCGGCTGGGGGGCCTTGGTCGCCACGACGAGCGCCTGCACCTCGACGGGCAGCGCACGGCGCCCCTCGAGCGCGACGGTGACGCACGTGCCGCTGACGGCCGCGCCACGGCTGAGGAACAGCCCGCTCGGGTCGGGCACCTCGCTGATGCCGTCGCCGGTCATCTCGAAGCAGCCGACCTCATCGGTCGGGCCGAAGCGGTTCTTGAGCGCCCGCACGAAGCGCAGCGCGGTCTGGCGGTCGCCCTCGAACTGGCAGACGACGTCGACGAGGTGCTCGAGCAGGCGCGGGCCGGCGATCGTGCCGTCTTTCGTGACGTGCCCGACGAGGAGGACCGGGAGCTCGCGCTCTTTCGCGAGGCGGATGAGCGTCGAGGCGACCTCGCGCACCTGGCCGGGCTGGCCGGCGATGCCGTCGTTCAGCGAGTTCGTGACGGTCTGCACGGAGTCGACGATGAGCAGCTCTGGCTGCACGGCGTCGACCTGGCCGACGACGGTCGCGAGGTCGGTCTCGGCGGCGAGGAAGAGCTCGGGCTGCATCGCGCCCGTGCGGCCGGCTCGCAGGCGCACCTGGGCGACCGACTCCTCGGCGCTCACGTAGAGCACGCGCCGGCCGGATGCCGCGACGCGCGCCGCGACATCGAGCAGCAGGGTCGACTTGCCGACGCCGGGCTCGCCGCTCAACAGGATCGCCGCACCGGGCACGATGCCGCCGCCGAGGACGCGGTCGAACTCGCCGACGCCGCTCGGCCAATGGCCGCGCTCTTCGGTGGTGACCTCGGTGATCGAGCGCGCGACCTGCGAGGCGCCGATCGCCACGGGCTTCAGCGTGCGCGCGATGCCGGTCTGCCCGCCCGCCTCGACGACCGTGCCCCACTGCTGGCACTCGGCGCAGCGGCCGACCCACTTGACGGTGCTCCACCCGCATTCGGTGCAACGGTACGCGGAGACGGGTTTGGCCATGGTGCGAGGCTACGTGGGGCCGCCGACATCCGGCGGCACAGGCAGCCGCGTGGCGGACGGCGCCGCGGCGGCGCACGTGCGACGCGTGCGGATGCCGCATCAGGAGGTTAGCCTGTGCGCATGTCCGCCGACGTGGACGTGCTCGTCATCGGAGCCGGCCAGGCCGGACTCGCCGTCAGTCACGAGCTCTCGGAGCGGAGCGTCGAGCATGTGGTGCTCGAGGGCGACCGCATCGGCTCGGCATGGGCCGGCCGATGGGACTCGTTCCGCCTCGTCACGCCGAACAGCGCCATCCGCCTGCCCGGCGGGCGGTACGACGGCCCCGATCCGGGCGGCTACCTGCCGCGCGACGAGATCGTCGACCACCTGGCCGGCTACGCCGCGTCGTTCGCGGCCCCGGTGGCCGAGCGGCACGGCGTCGATCGGCTCGAGCCCGACGAGGCGGGGTTCGTCGCGCGGTCGGCCGCGGGCGACATCCGGGCCCGTCGCGTCGTCGTCTGCACCGGCGCGTACCAGCGGCCGCACCGGCCCGCCTTCATCGAGGATGTCGCGCGCACCGTGCCCGTCGTGATGTCGGCCGACTACCGCTCGCCGTCCGGGCTGCCGAGCGGGGCGGTGCTCATCGTCGGCGGCGGCCAGACCGCATGCCAGCTGGCGGAGGAACTGCACGCCGCCGGACGCGAGGTGACCCTCGCTCCCGGGAGAGCGCCGTCGATGCCGCGCCGCATCGGGGGCCGAGACGGATTCGACTGGCTCGAGGATGCGGGGTTCTTCGAGCAGGTGCTCGCCGACCAGCCGTCGCCGGCGGTGCGACTGGCGGCGAACCCGCTCGCCACCGGTGCAGGGGGAGGCCACGACCTCAGCCTGCGCACGCTCGCGGCCGGCGGTGTGGCGCTCGTCGGTCGCGTGCGGGGCGTCGACGACGGCCGGCTCGTGGTCGCGGACGACCTCGCCGAGACCCTCGCGGCCGGCGACGCGGGGTTCCGGCTCATCTGCGAGCTCGCACGCACGGCGGCAGCGGCACGCGGCCTGCCAGACCCGCATCCGCCCGAACCGTTGGATGCGCCCATCGAGGCGGCCGACGTGCCGAGCCTCGGCGACCTCGGTGCGGTGCTCGTCGCCTGCGGCTTCCGGCCGGCGTACGACTGGGTCGACGTGCCCGGCGCGTTCGACGATCTGGGCTTCCCGGTGCAGGATGCGGGAGCGAGTCTCGCGGCCGACGGGCTCTTCTTCGTCGGGGTCCCGTGGCTCCGCCGACGCAAGTCGCCGTTGCTGATCGGGGTCGGCGAGGACGCGGCGATCGTCGCCGAGCAGCTCGCCTGACCCCTCGTTTTGGTCGATTCGAGAGTGTCGTCTAGCATTGTCCTCGGTACCGTGTCCGAGCGGCCGAAGGTGCAACTCTCGAAAAGTTGTGTGCGTGAAAGCGCACCGTGGGTTCAAATCCCACCGGTACCGCCACAGAACGCCCCGCCTCCGTGAACGGAGGCGGGGCGTTCGTCATTCCGGCGTTCTTCGCATCGTTCGCGCGGTTCGCGCCGGCGGCGCCGCTACCTCGCGGCGTCGAGGATGACGTCGGCGACCTCGCCGGGATGGCTCATCATCACGACGTGCGAGCTGCGGATCTCGACCGTCCTCGACCCGGCCCGGGCGGCCATGGCGCGCTCGGCCTGCGGCGGGATGGTGTTGTCCTTGGAGGCGACGACGTACCAGCTCGGGATGCTCTTCCAGGCGGGCTCGCCCGACGGGGTGAACAGGGCCTGCAGGGCGGCCGGCCGCTGCGAGGCCGCCATCACGGCCGTGTCCTTCTTGGGCAGGTCGGCGGCGAAGAGCTCGCGGAAGAAGGCGGGGTCGATGTACCCGTCGGCGTCGCCTTCCGGAGCGCCCGGGTACGGGCGGATGACGAGGTGGTCGCCGAGCTCCGAGTGGCCGCCACCGAGCTCGTTCGCGTCGATGAGGCGCTCGCCGGCATCCAGTGCGTACGCGGCGACGTATACGAGGGACTTCACGTTCGGATTGCCGGTCGCGGCGTTCGTGATCACCGCGCCGCCGTAGGAGTGGCCGACGAGCACGATGGGGCCCTCGATGGTCGCGAGGATCGACTTCACGTACTCGGCATCCGTGGTGAGTCCGCGCAGCGGGTTCGAGGCGGCGAGCACCGTGTAGCCGCGCTTCTGCAGCCGCTCGGTCACCTGGTTCCAGCCAGACGAGTCGGCGAAGGCGCCGTGCACGAGCACGACGGTCGGTTTCGGTGCGGGCGCCGGGCGATGCGCGCCCTCGATGGCGGCGGCCGGAAGCGCGACGGACACCGCGGTCAGGGCGGCAGCGCCGGCCAGCGCGAGCGCGATGCGCAGCGGGCGTCGGCGACCGCGGGCAGGTGTGGTGGGCATGGTGATCTCCTCGCATCCGGTGGACGACGGCGATGGAAGCCCGGGAACGGGCTCTGCCGTCGTGCACATGGTTGCGCCGACCGCCCGTCGCCCGCACCACGCGTCACGCGTAGTCCTGCCCGACGCGGCCGCGTCGGCGCCCGCTCAGTCGAGCGGCGTCGCCGCGAGGCGACCGGATGCCACGGCCTCCGTGAAGGCCGCGAAGTCGCGCTCGTTCTGGTCGGCGTATGCGTCCGCGAATCGCGCGAGCGCCTCGTCGAAGGTGTCGTTCGAGCCGAGGTAGGCGGCGATGGCGACGCGGTCACCGGAACGGGCGTGTGCGCGTGCGAGTGTCTGGCCGCACACGTCGGCGTAGATCCTGGCGCCCTTCGCGTTCAGGTCGTCGACGTCGAAGTCGCCCTTCCAGTCGTGCAGCTGCCGTAGGTAGAAGTCCCGCTCGACCCCGTCGTCGCCCGCCACGCGCTGCCAGCCGAGGAAGAGGTCGCTCGCGGCCTGCATGAGCTGCTGCCCGCGGACGACACGTTCGCCGTGGTGGGCGAACTCGCTGGGCGGCAGGAACCGCTCGAGCACCGATGCCTCGGCCTGCTTGGCCTGGAGGAGCAGCGGGTCGTCGTCGTCGCGTCCGCGCAGGAGCACGATCCACGAGCGGGTGCCGACGCTGCCGACGCCGCCGACCCTGCGCGCCATGTGCACGTAGTCGAACTCGGCGATCGGATGCCGGTTGCCGGTGAGCGTCGTCCGATAGCCGTCCATGATGGCCCTGGCGGTCTCGTCGTTCTCGGCCTCGGTGCGCTCGGCCGGCCGCAGGTCCTCGAGCGGCACGACGAACGGGGGATCGGCGATGATGCGCATGCGGCCGTCGACCTTCGTGACGTACTTGGCCGCACCGCGCCGGCTGTCGCGCTTGCGGGCCTTGGCGAGCACCGCCTGCGTGCGCTTCGCCGGATCCTTGCCGAGGCGCTGGGCCTTCTGCTGGGTGCTGACCCATTCCGCGAGGTCGTCGGCGTCGAGCCGGTCGTACCAGGCGTCGAGCACGCGGGACGCGGCTGCCTGCGACATCCGCTCGCGATAGCCCTTGACGACGGCGCGGTCGACCGCCTCGCGTTCCTCGTCGTCGAACCCGTGCTGGCGCCCGGCCACCTCGAAGCTCGCGACGAGCCGCTTGAGGTCCCATTCCCACGGTCCGGGGAGGGTCTCGTCGAAGTCGTTGATATCGAAGATCAGGCGCCGTTCGGGTGTGCCGAACACGCCGAAGTTCGACAGGTGCGCATCGCCGCAGAGCTGGACGTCGATGCCGGTGTTCGGCATCGTCGCGAGGTCGGAGGCCATGAGCAATGCGGCGCCGCGGTAGAAGTTCAGGGGCGAGGCCATCATGCGCGCGTGGCGGAGTGGCACGAGCTCGGACACACGCGTGGCCGCCTGCTCCTCGAGCAGGGTGATCGGGTCGGTGCGGCCGGCGGGTGGGTCCCAGGTCGCATGCGCTCCCCGCGGAAGCCTGCGCCTGGCGGCGCGGCCCCACTCGGCGCGTGCGGCGAAGTCGGTCGGTGCCGGCGTGGACGGCGTCGCCTCGCTCATGACTGCTCCCCAGAGGTTCGGACCTGTCGCTCGGAACTGACGCTCATGCTACTCACGCCCCGGCGCTCGCCACCGCAACCCGGAGACGGGACATCCGTGTCGGCCCGCTCGGGATGCGGGCTTGGCGGTACGCTCCGATCGTGGGCACGCGGTCGAGTCGCGTGCACGAGCTCGCTGGAGGCTCCCGTGGCGCAATCGACATCACTCTCACGTATCGTCCGCCGTCCGATCGACGACCCCGAGGCGCGCGAATCCACCGCGCTGCTCGTCGGCACCGCCGCGTTCGTCGTCGGCACGATTCCCGCGATCCTCCTCTTCTGGGGCCGCGACCTCCCGATCTCCGGACGCGGCTCCTTCGGCGATGTCGCGGCGATCGGTGCGGCGGTCGCCGCCCTCCTCGCCTTCCTCTTCGGCTGCCTGCTGCGGAGGGCGCAACGGCTCGGCCCCGATCCCGCACAGCAGGCGGTTCCGGCCTGGCGGCGACTGCACTGGTTCGACGTCGCGGCGCTGTGCCTCGCGCACGCGGTCATCGCGCTGCTCGGCTGGGTGGGGCTCGCCGCCGTGTTCGGCGCGGGCTTCGAGGGGGCGCGGCTGTATTCCGTGACGGCGGCGATCCTCGTCGGGGTGGTCATGGCGATCACGGCGTACGCGGCGTTCCTGTCGGCGGTGAGCCTCACTCCCATGCTGCTCTCGATCGTGCTCGCGCTGTTCCTCGTCGTCGGCACCCTCGCGAGCACGCTCAGCGCGAGCGACCCGCTGTGGTGGCAGAAGAACCTCAGCACGCTCGGCATCAGCGACGACATCTCGGCGCTGACGTTCAACCTCACGCTCATCATCGCGGGGGTGATGGTGACGACCATCTCGCACTATGCGACCGCGTGGCTTCCAGCCGTCACGCCGGCCGAGGCGCGCGGGCGCGCCCTCGTGCGACTCGCGCTGATCGTCATGGGAGTCCTGCTCGCGTGCGTCGGCATCTTCCCGGTCGACGAGTTCCTCGAGATCCACAACCTGTCGGCCACGGGCATGGCGATCGTCTACGTGGTGCTCGTCATCGCCCTGCGCGCACTGGTTCCGTCGATGCCGAGGGTGTTCCTCATGCTCGGCTACCTGTTCGTCGGCGTCATCGTGGTGCTCGCGGCGTTCTTCATCTCGGGCTACTACAACCTGACCGCGGTCGAGCTGGTCGCGTTCACCCTCATCTTCGCGTGGCTGATCGTCTTCCTCCGCACCGCCGGGGCGATCGCGCCGGTGCCGGCATCCGACGAGCGGATGTCGGTCGCGCGGGCGTGATGCACCCGCAGGGCGACCGGGCGGACCTACTTCGGGTCGATGCGCAGGGTGGTCGCCTTCACGGCGGCGCTCATGAGCGACTGGGTCGCTGAGCCGTTCCCGTACTTGGCGAAGTACGCCTCGTCGAGCTCGCGTTCGTGCGAGTCGTCGCGGGTGTAGGTGACGTCGCGGGTCTGACCGCCCCAGCTGACGGTGCCGTCCGAGTTGCGTGTCACGCCCCGGTACCACCCGCCCTCGGGTCCGCGCACCGATCGCGCGTAGAGGGCGCCGTCGACGACGGCGTGCCAGATGATGACGGGCGTGCGCAGGGATCCGTCGTCGCGGCGGCCGGCGACGCGGATCTCTCCGACGCGGTCGAGCTCGCCGAGCTCGGCGGGGGTCCAGGTGCTCATGAGTGCTCCTTCCGTGGCATCCTCAGCCCATCATGCTCGGTGCGCTCGCCGCGAGGCAGGGTCTGCGAGTACCGGTCTCGGCAGGGACTCCCGCGGGTGCGCGCGCGAGCATTGGATGGAACGCATGAGAGCCACCTTCATGTACGGCGCGGGCGACGTCCGCGTCGAGACCGTTCCAGACCCCGTCATCCGCCACGAGACCGACGCGATCGTGCGCGCCGTGCGCGCCTGCGTGTGCGGCAGCGACCTGCACCCGTACCACTCGATGCCCGGCAGCGAGCACGGCACCGCGATGGGCCACGAGCTCATCGCGGTCGTCGAGCAGGTGGGTTCGGCGGTCACGAAGGTCCGGCCCGGCGACTTCGTGGTCGCGCCCTTCGCGTTCCAGGACGACACGTGCGTGTTCTGCCGCGAGGGGTTCCAGACCTCGTGCGTGCACGGCGGATGGTACGGCGGCGAGAACGGCGGCCTGCAGGCGGAGCTCGCCCGCATCCCGCAGGCGGACGGCAGCCTCGTCGTCGTGCCCGGCGTCGACCCCGCCACCGCCGACGAGCGCCTGCTCGCGTCGCTGCTCGCCCTGTCGGACGTCTACCTCACCGGCTATCACGCCGCCCATATGGGCCGGGTCTCCGCAGGCAAGACGGTCACCGTGATCGGCGACGGCGCGGTCGGCCTCTCCGCCGTGCTCGCATCGAGGCAGCTGGGCGCCGAGCGCGTCATCCTGATGGGCCGGCACGCCGCCCGCACCGACCTCGGGGTCGAGTGGGGGGCCACCGACGTCGTCGCCGAACGCGGCGACGAGGGCATCGCGAAGGTCATGGACCTCACGGGCGGCGAGGGCAGCCACGTCGTGCTCGAGGCCGTCGGCCACATGCCCGCCTACGAGCAGGCGTTCGGCATCGTGCGCCCCGGCGGCGTCATCTCGCGCGTGGGCGTGCCGCAGTACGAGTCCGCGCCCATCGGCTTCGGCTCGCTGTTCGGCAAGAACGCCACCCTCACCGGCGGACCCGCACCCGTGCGTGCCTACCTCGAGCCGGCGATCCGGCAGGTGCTGGCCGGAGAGATCGACCCCGGTCGCGTCTTCGACCGCACGGTCTCGATCGACGACGTGCCCGCCGCCTACGCGGCCATGGACGCGCGCGAGGCGTTGAAGGTCATGGTCGCCTTCTGAGCGCCACCGGTTCATGATCGAAC
The DNA here is from genome assembly GCF_001421565.1 of Agromyces sp. Leaf222. Taxonomy (NCBI): domain Bacteria; kingdom Bacillati; phylum Actinomycetota; class Actinomycetes; order Micrococcales; family Microbacteriaceae; genus Agromyces; species Agromyces sp. Leaf222. Next base: position 537,599 of record NZ_LMKQ01000002.1, read on the forward strand.
ACAGAGCGAAGGAGCAGCAGATGCACAAGCGAACACTCGGCCAGGGCCTCGAGGTCTCGGCCGTCGGACTCGGCGCCATGGGCATGTCCATGAGCTACGGGCCGAACCCCGGCGACCGCGACGACATGATCGGCGTGCTCAGGTACGCCGTCGAACAGGGCGTGACCTTCATCGACACCGCCGAGGTCTACGGCCCGTGGGTCAACGAGGAGCTCGTCGGCGAGGCGATCGCCCCGATCCGCGACCGGGTCGTGGTGGCGACGAAGTTCGGCTTCCGCCTCGTCGACGGGCAGATGCGCGGCACCGACTCGCGCCCGGAGCACATCCGAGAGGTGGCGGATGCCTCGCTCCGCCGCCTCGGCGTCGACGCGCTCGACCTCTTCTACCAGCACCGCGTCGACCCCGACGTGCCGATCGAGGACGTCGCCGGCACGGTCGGCGAGCTCGTCGCCGAGGGAAAGGTTCGCCACTTCGGGCTCTCGGAGGCCGGGGCGGGCACCATCCGACGGGCGCACGCCGTGCACCCGGTCACGGCCGTGCAGAGCGAGTACTCGCTCTGGACCCGCGACCCGGAGGCGGAGGTGCTGCCGACCGTCGCCGAACTCGGCATCGGGTTCGTGCCCTTCAGCCCGCTCGGCAAGGGGTTCCTCACCGGATCGGTGTCGCCCGACGCCACCTTCGCCGAGGGTGAGATCCGGGCCAGGGTGCCGCGCTTCGAGCGCGAGAACCTGCTGGCCAACCAGGCGCTCGTCGACCACGTGCGCGCGCTCGCCGAAGGCCGCGGCGCCACGCCCGGGCAGGTGGCGCTCGCGTGGCTGCTCGCGCAGCATCCGTTCATCGTGCCCATTCCGGGCACGCGCCGCCGCGAGCGCATCGACGAGAACGCCGGCGCCACCGCCGTCGCGCTCTCGGCCGACGACATCGCCGACCTCGACGCCCTCGTCGACCGCATCGGCGTCGCCGGCAACCGCTACGACGCGGCCGGCATGGCCGCCGTCGGGCTGTGACCCGGCTGCCCGAGACGAGACCACCACGACCACGCACGACCACGAAGGAGCACCACGATGAGCACCGAACTGCAACCGAAGGCGCCGACGGTGAAGGGACCAGAGGCCTGGTTCACGGGCGACGTGTACTTCAACGCCTACTACGCCGGTGAGGAGCCCTCGCGCGCGCGACTGAACCTCGTGCGGTTCACGCCCGGCGCGCACACGGCCTGGCACCGGCACGCCGTCGGGCAGACGCTGCACGTGACCGAGGGCCTCGGCTACGTGCAGAGCCGCGGTGAGGAGCTCATCGTGCTGCACCCGGGCGACACCGTGTACACCCCGCCGGGCGAGTGGCACTGGCACGGCGCAACGGCCGAGCACTTCATGTGCCACCTCGCGCTCTGGGAGTCGCCGGGCACCGGCGAGCCCGAGACCGAGTGGGGCGACCTGCTCACCGACGGCGAGTACCCCGCGAAGGTTCCGCCGGTCGAGTAGGCGCGTCAGCGCCGTATCGAGACCCGTGACCGCTTCGCGGCGCAGGTCTCGATACGCTCCTTCGTCGCTACTCGACCGACGAGGCCGACGAGGCCGGCGTGGTCGGCCTGGTCGGCTCGTCGGCCGTGAGCGCCGCGGTGTTCGTCGCCGCCCACGACGCGAGCAGCTTCAGCGCATCGGCCGAGGCGGATCCGGCCGGGGCCGTGTACACGTTCAGCACGAGGCCGGGTTCGCTCGGCAGGTCCATCGACTCGTAGTGCAGGTCGAGGTCGCCCACGACCGGGTGGTGCAGGCGCTTGAGCCCGCTGCGGTGGAACTTCACGTCGCGCGACGCCCACCGCTCGCGGAACAGCTCGCTCTGCGTCGAGAGCTCGCCGACCAGCCTGATGAGGTCGGGATCGTGCGGGTTGCGCCCGGCCTCGAGCCGCAGCATCGCGGCGGCGTCGTGCGTGTTCTGGTCGTAGTCGCGCCAGAACTCCCGTGCGGCCGGGTTCAGGTAGGCGAAGCGGGTCGTGTTCACGGGCCTGCGCGGGTCGTCGAAGACGGGGGAGTAGAGCGCACGGGCGAGCCGGTTCGCGGCGATGATGTCGTGGCGCCCATTGCGCACCCAGGCCGGCGCGTCGCCGATGGCGTCGAGCACCTGCAGCACCGACGGGCGCACCGTCGTCTTCGGCCTGGGCGCACGCGTGCGGCCGGGGCCGGCGGCTCGGGCGAGGTCGAAGAGGTACTCGCGCTCGGCCTCGTCGAGCTGGAGCGTGCGCGCGAGCGAGTCGAGCACGCTCTCGGACGCCCCGGCGAGGTCGCCCCGCTCGAGCCGCACGTAGTAGTCGACCGAGACGCCCGCGAGCATCGCCACCTCTTCGCGGCGGAGGCCGGGCACGCGACGGTTGCCACCGTACGCCGGAAGCCCGGCCTGGTCCGGCGTGATGCGGGCGCGCCTGGAACTCAGGAACTCCCGGATGTCGGCGCGCACGTCTCCCATGCCACAACGCTACGTCGACCCGCCCGCCGATGGGAGGCCCTGCGGGTACCTCGTTCGCGGCCGCGGCGAACCAGTCGTGCCCGCAGGAGCGGCTGCTAGCGTGGTTCGCTGCCACGCGGCATCCGCTGCGCCGCGGTCGGCGGAAGGCGGGGACGCATGCTCGAACCGGTTGAGCTCGACGGCGGCGTGGTCGTGCGCTCGCTCGCGGCGGGCGACGGACCCGCGCTCGCGGCGGCCTACCTGCGCAATCGCGCGCACCTGGCGCCGTGGGAGCCCGAGCGCACCGAGTCGTTCTTCAAGGTCGCGACGCATGAGCGCGAGGTGCTCGCCACGCTCGCCCGGGTCGACGCCGGCACGGCGATCCCGCTCGTGCTGGTCGACGGCGACGAGATCATCGGCCGCGTGAACCTCTCGGACATCGTGCGCGGCGCGTTCCAGAACGCGCATCTCGGCTACTGGATCGACCATCGCCACACGGGCAGGGGCCTGGCGACGACGGCGACCGGCGTGGCCGTGCATGCGGCTCGCGCGGCCGGCCTGCACCGGGTGCAGGCCGGCACGCTCGTGCACAATGCCGCCTCGCAAGCCGTGCTGGAGCGCAACGGGTTCGAGCGCTTCGGGCTCGCCCACCGCTACCTGCGCATCGCGGGCCGCTGGCAGGACCACGTGCTCTTCGAGCGGATCATCGAGGACTGAGCACGTCCGGGGCGCCGGCCGGGGGCGTCGGCCGGGGGCGCAGCCCTGCAGCGGCGGCGGCACTCGAGTGTTTCGATCGTGTGAAGGCCGGTCCGAACGTCCCTCGGGGGCTTGACCACCGCACCCGTGGCGTGAGTAATATGTCACCCACTACAAAGTGCCGTAGTGTGATGTGTCACACGGTACAGAAGGGCCTGAATCGTCATGACAGACAACGCCGTCGCGTCCGCAGCGCACGTCACCCGCCTCCGGCGCGCGGCCGTCGCCCCCATCGCGGGCCGTCGAGCGCCGCTCGGAACCGACGCCGTGACGATCACCGGCGGCGTGCTCGCGACCTGGCAGCGCCGCAACCGCGACGAGACCGTGCCGCACACGCTCGGCGAGCTCCTGGCTGCCGGCAACCTCGACAACCTGCGGCGCATCGCCCGGCCCGAGACCCTCGCCGACACGGCCTACCGCGGCCGCTACCCGTTCCTCGACACCGACGTCTTCAAGACGCTCGAGGGCCTGGCCTACGAACTCGCACGGCCGGAGGGCACCCGAGCGGATGCCGCGACCGAGGCCTTCTACGAGGAGGCCGTCGCCCTCATCGAGGGCGCGCAGCGCGCCGACGGCTACCTGAACTCCTACTACCAGGCGCCCGACGTGCCCAAGGAACCGTGGGAGGACCTGGCCTGGGGACACGAGCTCTACAACCTGGGGCACCTCATCCAGGCGGCCGTCGCCGCCTCCCGCCAGCTCGGCGACGACCGACTCCTCGCGGTCGCGCGCCGCTTCGCCGACCTCGCCGTCGATCGCTTCGGACCGACGGGAGAAGACGTCGTCTGCGGTCACCCCGAGATCGAGATGGCGCTCGTCGAGCTCACCCGCGAGACCGGCGACGAGCGCTACCTCGACCTGTCGCGGCGCTTCATCGACCGCCGGGGGCGGGGCACGGTCGAGCTGCGCGTGTTCCCGGCCGAGTACTTCCAGGACAGCGCGCCGCTCCGCGAACTCGATGCTGTGACCGGTCACGCCGTGCGCATGACCTACCTCACCGCAGGAGCCGCCGACGTGGCGCTCGAGCTGGGCGACGCCTCGCTCGCCGGCGCCCTGCACCGGCTCTGGGGCGACATGCTCGACTCGAAGCTCTACATCACGGGCGGCCTCGGCTCCCGCCATTCCGACGAGGCCATCGGCGACCGCTTCGAGCTGCCCTCCGAGCGCTCCTACAGCGAGACATGCGCGGCGATCGCGACCATGCAGTGGGCGTGGCGCATGTACCTCGGCTCGGGCGAGGCGGCCTCCCTCGACACCTTCGAGACCGTGCTCTACAACGCCTACGCCGCCGGCCTCAGCGATGACGGCCGGGCGTTCTTCTACGACAACCCGCTGCAGCGCCGGCCCGACCACCAGCAGCGCACGGGCGCCGAGCCCGAGGGCGAGCTGCTGCGCCGCGGCTGGTTCGTCTGCCCCTGCTGCCCGCCGAACATCATCCGCTGGACCGCCGAGCTGCAGGACCACCTCGCCGTGCTCGACGGCGAGACGCTGCACCTCGCCCAGTACGCCACCTCGAGCATCGAGGTCGACGGGCTGGGCCTCGAGGTCACGACCGACTACCCGTGGGACGAGCGCGTCGTCATCGACGTGCGCGCCGCCGACGGGAGCACGCGCCTGGCCCTGCGCATCCCCGCCTGGTGCCGCGGCGCGAGCCTCGCGATCAACGAAGAGCAGGTCGAGGCGGATGCCGCGGCCGGCTGGCTGCACGTCGACCGGGCGCTCGCGGCGGGCGACCGCCTCGAACTCGTGCTCCCGATGCCGGTTCGCGCGCACGGCGCCGACCCCCGCGTCGACGGCCTGCGGGCGTCGCTCGCGGTCGCCCGCGGCCCGATCGTCTACTGCGCCGAGCAGGGCGACAACGACGCCGACCTCGACCTCGTGTCGCTCGCGCCGGCCGACGTGCGCGCCGCGCGCGCCGAGATCCGCCGCGTCACCCCGAACAGCGAGGCGGTGACCCGCGTCGTCACCGTCGCCGCGAGCGTCGACCCCGTGCCGGCCGACGGGCTCTACCCCGAGCTCACCGCCGGCGACCAGGAGACGGATGCCGCGGCATCCGGAACCACCACCGTCACGCTCGTGCCCTACCACCTCTGGGGCAACCGCGGGGCGGCGGCCATGCGCGTCTGGTTGCGCCGGGCCTGAACGGCCGAGAACCGAAGCACCCCTACAGCTGCACCCGAACGAAGAGAGAGAACAGAGAGTATGAAGCGACGCACAGCGTTCCTCGGACTCGCCATCGCGACGTCCCTCGCCCTGGCGGGCTGCACCGCCTCGAACACCGGTTCGGGGGCGACCGGGGGAGTCTCGGGCGAACCGGTCGAGGGCGGCACCCTGCACGTGCTGCAGAACACGGACTTCTCGCACCTCGACCCCGCGCAGGGCTTCGACGGCGGCGTGAACAACTTCTACCGCCTCATCTACCGCACGCTCACGACGCAGGGCGTCGGCGAGGGCGCCGAGGGCACCGAGATCGTGCCCGACCTCGCGACCGACACGGGCACGCCGAACGAGGACGCGACCGTCTGGACCTTCACCCTGAAGGACGACGTCTTCTTCGAGGACGGCACGCCCATCACGAGCGCCGACGTGAAGTTCGGCGTCGAGCGCTCGCTCGACCCCTCGATCTCGATCGGGTCGCCCTACGCGAAGATCGTGCTCGACATGCCCGACGACTACCAGGGCTACTACATCTCGGGGCCGCTCGACACGATCGAGACCCCCGATGAGAAGACCATCGTCTTCCACCTCAACCAGCCCTACGCCGACTTCGCCGCGGTCGTCGGGCAGGCGCCGTTCACGCCGTTCCCGGCCGACGCCGACGTCACGACCACCTCGATCGACCAGCAGCCGATCGCCTCCGGCCCGTACCGGGTCACCGAGTACCAGCGCGGCAGCACCCTCGTGCTCGAGCGTAACGACTACTGGGATGCCGCGACCGACGACGTGCGCACCGCCGCACCCGACTCGTTCGAGTGGACCTTCGGCCTCGACGCCGCCACGATCGACGAGCGCATGATCGCCGACCAGGGCGCCGACCAGGACGCGATCGCCGGATCCGTGCAGGCCGCCTCGATCTCGCGCATCCAGACGCCCGAGATCCAGGAGCGCACGATCCAGGGCCTGCAGGGCTGCACGACCTACATGCCGCTGAACACGACCAAGCCCGGCATGGACGACCCGCGCGTGCGCCAGGCGATCAACCTCGCCGTCGACAAGCAGGCCGTCAAGGACGGCACCGGCGGCAGCCAGCTCGCCGACATCGCCACCACGATGATGCCGCCCACCGTCGCGGGCTTCACCGAGTTCGACCTCTACCCGAGCGAGGACTCGAAGGGCGATCCCGAGGCCGCGAAGGCGCTGCTCGCCGAGGCGGGCTACCCCGACGGGTTCGAGTTCACCCTCGACATCCGCAACAACCCGAAGATGCAGGCGCAGGCCGAGGCGATCCAGCAGGCGCTCGCGAAGGCCGACATCACGGTCGACTTCAACCTCATCGACTCGGCGACCTTCTACGAGGTCATCGGCACGACGTCGCAGCAGCACGACGCGGCGATCACGGGCTGGTGCCCGGACTGGGCCTCGGGCGCGACCTTCCTGCCGCCGATCTTCGAGGGCACCCAGATCTTCGAGAAGGGCAACTCGAACGTCGCCCAGCTGAATGACCCGGCCGTCAACGAGCGCATGACCGAGATCCGCGCGATGACCGACGTCGACGAGGCCAATGCGGCCTGGGGCGCGCTCGACGAGCAGATCATGGAGCTCGCCCCCGCGGTGCCGCTCCTCTTCGAGAAGGCCGTCATGGTCGTCGGCTCGAACATCGCGGGCGCATACGCGCACGCGGGCTTCTCGGGCGGCATCGACTACGTGTCGGTCGGCCTGGCCAGCACCGACTGAGCCTGATGTCGACGGTTCCCAGCGAGCTGGCCGTCGAGACGGAGCCGAAGGGGGTGCTGCCCACTGGCAGCGCCCCCACCCCCGCTCGACGCGTGATCGCCACGCTCAGAAAGTCCCCGGCAGTCGTCATCAGCGTCTGCATCATCGTGTTCATCGTGCTGCTCGCGGTGTTCGCACCCGTGCTCTCGGCGATCACCGGCTGGGGCCCGTACGACTACGATCCGTCCGCGATCGACTCCGACCTCGGCGGCATCCCCATCGGCCCGTTCGGCGGCATCAGCGCCGAGCACTGGCTCGGCGTCGAACCGGGCAACGGGCGCGACATCCTCGTGCGCGTCGCCTACGGCGCCAGGGTCTCGCTCATGATCGCCGTCTCGGCCACGCTCATCACGACCACGTTCGGCGTGGTCATGGGCATGATCGCCGGCTTCTTCGGCGGGCTCGCCGACCAGATCATCTCGCGCGTCATGGACTTCCTCATGGCATTCCCCTCGCTCATCTTCATGATCGCGCTGCTCTCGGCGCTGCCCGCAGGCAACCGACCCGTGCTGCTCGTGCTCGTGCTCAGCATCTTCGGGTGGCCGTACACCGCTCGCGTCATCCGGGGGCAGACGATGTCCCTGCGCAACTCGGAGTTCGTCGAGGCGGCCAGGGCATCGGGCGCGAGGCCCGTGAGGATCGCCTTCCGCGAGGTGCTCCCGAACCTGAGAGGCACCATCATCGTGCTCGCGACGCTCGCCGTGCCGAGCTACATCGGCACCGAGGCGGGGCTCTCCTTCCTCGGCGTCGGCGTCATGCCGCCGACGCCCTCATGGGGCCAGATGATCTCGACCGCGGTCGGCTGGTACGCCGTCGACCCGATGTTCTTCCTCATTCCCGGCACGTTCCTGTTCCTCACGGTGTTCTCGTTCACCGTGCTGGGCGACAACCTGCGCCGCGTGCTCGATGCGGGTGATGCCGCGTGACCCTCGTCATCCTCCGCCGCGTGCTCGCCGCAGCCGGCGTGCTGCTGCTCATCTCGCTCTTCACGTTCATGATCTTCTTCTGGCTGTCGCCGGATCCCGCCGTGCAGATCTGCGGCAAGACGTGCACGCCGGAGCGCATCGACCAGATCCGCGAGCAGCTCGGCGTCAACCTTCCGTTCTGGCAGCAGTACTGGCAGTTCCTCTCGGGCATCTTCACCGGCCGCACCTACGGCGAGGGCCCCACCGCGATCGAGTGCGCGGCGCCCTGCCTCGGGTTCAGCTTCCAGACGAACGAGTCGGTCACCGACATGATCGTCGCGCGGATGCCGGTCTCGGTCACGCTCGCGATCGGCGCCGCCGTGCTGTGGCTCCTCGCCGGCATCGGCGGCGGTCTGCTCAGCGCGGTCAAGCAGGGCACCGGATGGGACAAGGCGGTCATGATGTCCGCCCTCGCCGGCATCAGCCTGCCGAACTACTTCGTCGCGCTGCTGCTGCAGTACCTGCTCGTGGTGCAGCTGCGCTGGCTGCCGTTCCCGCAGTCGGTGACGTTCGCCGAGGACCCGCTGCTGTGGTTCCAGTCGTACCTGATGCCCTGGCTCGTGCTCGCGTTCGGGTACGCCGCGATGTACTCCCGCATCGTGCGCACGAACGTCATCGACACCCTCGGGCAGAACTTCATGCGCACGGCGAAGGCGAAGGGGCTCGACGCCCCGGTCGTGCTGCGGCGCCACGCGCTGCGGCCGTCGCTGACCCCCGTGGTGACACTGTTCGGCATGGACTTCGCGGGCCTCCTCGGCGGCGCGCTCATCACCGAGACGGTCTTCGGCCTGAACGGCGTCGGCAAGCTCACGGCCGACTCGATCGCGAAGAACGACCAGCCCGTGATCATGGGCGTGACGCTGCTCGCGGCCGCGCTCGTGGTGGTCGCGAACATGCTCGTCGACGTCGCCTACACGTACCTCGACCCGAGAGTGAGGGTGAAGTCCGCATGAGCCTCTCAGCACCGCGAACCATCTCGATCCCCGTTCCGGGGGCGACCCTCCTCGAGGTCGAGCACCTCACCGTGACGTTCCCGACCTCGGCCGGGCCGGTCGAGGTCGTCAAGGACGCCTCGTTCCGCGTCGAGTCGGGCGACACGCTCGGCATCGTCGGCGAGTCGGGTTCCGGCAAGTCGATGACCTCGCTCGCGATCATGGGACTCCTGCCGCGCGGCGGCACGGCGACCGGCAGCATCCGCCTGAACGGGCACGAGCTGCTCGGCCGCAGCGACCGCGAGATGCGGCGCGTGCGCGGCGACAAGGTCGCGATGGTGTTCCAGGACCCGCTCTCGTCGCTGAACCCGTACTACACGGTCGGCCTGCAGATCGAGGAGGCGTACCTGGCCCACAACGGGGGCAGCCGGCGCAACGCCCGCCGCGTCACGATCGAGGCGCTCGAGCGGGTGCGCATCGCCGACGCCGGACGCCGCGTCGACCACTACCCGCACCAGTTCTCGGGCGGCATGCGCCAGCGCATCATGATCGCGATGGCGCTCTGCCTCGAGCCCGACCTGCTCATCGCCGACGAGCCGACCACGGCGCTGGATGTCACGGTGCAGGCGCAGATCCTCGACCTGCTCGCCGAGCTGCAGCGCGAGACCGGCACGGGCATGATCTTCATCACGCACGACCTCGCGGTCGTGAGCCAGGTGGCGCAGGACGTGCTCGTCATGAAGGACGGCGCGCACGTCGAGAGCGGCACGGCGGAGCAGATCTTCTCGAACCCGCGCGCGCCGTACACGCGGGCCCTGCTCGCGGCGCTGCCCCGCATCGACGACCCGTTCGACGAGTTGAAGGGAACGAGCCGATGACCGAGGCGATCCTCACCGCGAGCCACCTCACCAAGCAGTTCGTCACGCGCGGCGACGGCGCGTTCATCGCGGGCACGACCACGTTCACCGCGGTCGACGACGTGAGCTTCGAGGTACCGCGCGGCGGGACCCTCGGCATCGTCGGCGAGTCCGGCTCCGGCAAGTCCACGACGGCGCGCATCGTCGCGAAGCTCATCGACCCGACGAGCGGCACGCTCGAGTTCGACGGCGTCGACGTGACGAAGGCGGGCGCCAAGGCGCTCGCCGCCTTCCGGTCGAACGTGCAGGTCGTGTTCCAGGACCCGTTCTCGTCGCTGAATCCGCGCCACACGGTCGAGAAGATCATCACCGCCCCGCTCGACTACCAGCGCATCGCGCCGAAGGGCGGCAAGCGCGCACTCGTGCGCGAGCTCCTCGAGCGGGTCGGGTTGAACCCCGACCACGCCCAGCGCTACCCGGCGCAGTTCTCCGGCGGGCAGGCGCAGCGCATCGGCATCGCCCGAGCGCTCGCCGTCAGCCCCAAGCTCGTGATCTGCGACGAGGCCGTCTCGGCGCTCGACGTGTCGGTGCAGGCCAAGGTGATCAACCTGCTGAACTCGCTGCAGGCCGAGCTCGGCCTCAGCTACGTCTTCATCGCGCACGACCTCGCGGTGGTGCGCCAGATCGCGGACACCGTCGCGGTGATGAGCCGGGGACGTATCGTCGAGCAGGGCGATCGCGACGCGGTCTTCGAGCGCCCGCAGCACGAGTACACGAGGGCGCTGCTCGCCGCGGTGCCGAAGATCGACCCAGAGTGGGAGCTCCGACGCGCTCGGATGCTCGCCGAGGAAGGAGCCGGCGCATGATCGCCGCCGAGTACACGATTCCGGGCATGCACGTGCGCGACCACGTCGTCGAGGTGCCGCTCGACTGGTTCGACGACACCGACACCCGCACCATCACGGTGTTCGCGCGCGAGCTCGTCGACCCCGTCAAGCGGCGCGACGAGCTGCCGGTGCTGGTCTACCTCCAGGGCGGACCGGGCGGCAAGGGGCCGCGCCCGACCGGGCCGGACGGGTGGGTCGGCGAAGCGCTCAAGGCGCATCGGGTCGTGCTGCTCGACCAGCGCGGCACGGGCCGCAGCTCGCGGGTCGACGGCAGCGTCATCGCCTCGATCGGCGACCCCGCGGCGCAGGCCGACCACCTCGCGCACTTCCGCGCGGACTCGATCGTCGCCGACGCCGAGCACCTGCGCACGACCGTGTTCGGAGGGCGTCGCTGGTCGACGCTCGGGCAGAGCTACGGCGGATTCCTCACGCTCAGCTACCTCTCGCACGCCCCGGAGGGCCTTGCCGCCTGCTACGTCACCGGTGGCCTCGCGAGCGTGCACCCCGATGCCGCAGAGGTGTATCGCCGCACCTACCCGCGGGTCGAGGCGAAGAACCGCGAGTTCCGCGCGAGGTACCCGCACCACGTCGACACGCTCGCGCGCATCGCCGACCGGCTCGCCGACGGCGACGTGCGGCTTCCAGACGGCGACGTGCTCACGGTGCGCCGGTTCCAGAGCCTCGGCATCGACTTCGGCATGAAGCCGGGGTACGAGCGCATGCACTTCCTGGTCGACGAGGCGTTCGACGCGGCATCCGACGAGCTCACCGGCACGTTCCTCGCGCAGGTCGAGGCCCGAAGCTCGTACCGCGACAACCCGCTGTTCGCGGTCATGCAGGAGTCGATCTACGCGTCGGATGCCACGGGCGCGACGAACTGGGCGGCGCAGGCCGAACGCGACCGGCTGCCGCAGTTCGCCGAGTCGGCCAGGCCGCTGCTCATGACCGGCGAGATGATGTACCCCTGGATGTTCCGGGAGATCAGTGCGCTGCAGCCGTTCGAGGCGGCCGTCGAGCTGATGGCCGCCCGCACCGAGTGGAGCGCGCTCTACGACCTCGACCGGCTCGCCGCCAACGAGGTGCCGCTCGCCGCGGCCGTCTACTTCGACGACATGTATGTCGACGCCGGCCTGCAGCTGGCCACCGCCGAGCACGTCGGCAACGCCCGAGCCTGGGTGACCAACGAATACGAACACGACGGCATCGGGGCGGAGCGGGTCGTCCCGCGCCTGTTCGAGCTCGTCGACGAGCTCGGAGGACCCCGGCGCGACCGGGCCGGGGAAGGTGCAGCAGCATGACCGAGACCACCACGACGCACGGCCACGCCGGCCACGACCACGCCGGCGCCGCCGGCCACGACCAGGCCGTCGCCGCGTCGCCGGCCGCCGCGTCGATGCCCGCGCCCGCGACCCGCGACCCGCGGCTGCCGCGGCTGCGGGAGGTGCCGGCGTTCCTCGACTACATGGCGACCGGGTGGGACGCCCCCGATCGCACGCCGCCCGTCGAGCCAGGGGTCGCCGCGGCATCCGCAGCGCATCGGGCCCGGCTGAGCGCCGCGCTGCCCGGCCGCACGATCGTGGTCGCCGCCGGCCGTGCGCCGGTTCGCGCGAACGACACGAACTACGATTTCCGCCCCGACAGCGACTTCTTCTGGCTGAGCGGATGCACAGCCGAGGACGCCATCGTCGTGCTGACGCCTGCGGGCACGGGCCACGATGCCACCCTGTTCGTGCCGGCCCCGGCCTACCCCGGCAACCCCGACTTCTTCGCCAACGCGATGCACGGCGAGCTCTGGGTCGGGTCCGCGCCCGACGCGTCGGACTGGGCGGCCGCCCTCGAGATCGACGTGAAGCCGCTCGACCGACTCGCCGAGGTCGTGGGGCGCGGCGACGACGTGCTGCTCACCGGAACCCTGAACTCCGAGCTCGCGGCCCTCCGCGGCATCCGTCGCTCGGCCGAGCTCGGCCGGGTGCTCGCGGAGCTGCGCATGATCAAGGACGACTGGGAGGTCGAGGAGCTGCGGCGCGCGGTCGACTCGACGGTGAACGGGTTCCGCAGCGTCATCCGCGAGATCCCGAACGCGATCGAGTTCGGCGGCGAGCGCTGGCTGCAGGGCACGTTCGACCGCCACGCCCGCACCTACGGCAACGGCCCCGGCTACTCGACGATCGTCGGCTCGGCCGAGCACGCGCCGACCCTGCACTGGGTGCGCTGCGACGGACCCGTCAAGCCCGACGAGCTGCTGCTGCTCGACATGGGCGTCGAGAACCGCACCTACTACACGGCGGATGTCACGCGCACGTTCCCGGCATCCGGCACGTTCAGCGCCGCACAGCGCGAGGTGCACGACCTCGTCGAGCGATCGCACCGCGCCGGACTCGCGGCCGTGACGCCGGGGCGCCCGTTCAGCGACTTCCACACCGCGGCCATGGAGGTCATCGCGCACGGCCTCTCGGACTGGGGCCTGCTGCCGGTCTCGGTCGACGAGGCGCTCTCGCCCGAGGGCCAGCACCACCGCCGGTACCTCGTCTGCGGCATCGGACACCACCTCGGTCTCGACGTGCACGACTGCGCGCAGTCGAGCTACGAGGCCTACCAGGGCTCCGTGATGACCCCCGGCATGGTGCTCACGGTCGAGCCCGGTCTGTACTTCCATGCGTTCGACACGACCGTGCCCCCCGAACTGCGTGGTGTCGGAGTTCGCCTCGAAGACGATATTTTGGTCACGACCGGCGGCTCCGAGGTGCTGTCGGCGGCGCTGCCGATCGATGCGGTCGGCATCGAGCAGTGGATGCGAGCGCAGTGATCGGCGACGCGTCGACACCTCCGATCGAGAGGACTACGCGATGGCCGTCACGGCGATCCGCCCCGTCGAGCAGCAGTTGAGCCTTCGCGCGAGGGTCGAGCAGGCCCTCTCGGCGGCGATCATCTCGGGCGAGCTCGCGCCGGGAGAGCTGCTCACGGTGCCAACGCTGGCCGCCCAGTTCGACGTGTCGGCGACGCCGGTGCGCGAGGCGATGCTCGATCTCGAGGGCCGCGGCTTCGTCGAGCCCGTGCGCAACAAGGGGTTCCGGGTCACGACCGTGAGCCCCGAGGTGCTGCGCGAGATCGTCGAGGTGCGCCAGCTGCTCGAACCGCCGGCCATGGAGGAGCTCGCGCGACGCTTCCCGGCCGACCGGCTGCCGGAGCTCCGCGCGCTGGCCGAGCAGATCGTGCTCGGCGCGAGCACGGGCGACCTGCGCAGCTACCTCGAGGCCGACCTCGAGTTCCACCTCGCCCTCACGCGACTGCTCGGCAACCGACTGCTCGTCGACGTCATCGCCGACCTGCGTTCGCGCACCAGGCTCGTCGGCCTCAGCGACATGCTCGAGTCGAAGGCGCTCGACGAGTCGGCGCGCGAGCACCTCGAACTGCTGCAGCACCTCGCCGACGGCGATGCCGCCGGGGCCAGGACGCTCATGCGCCGGCACATCCACCACACGCTCGGCTGGTGGGCGGGCAACCCCGAGGGGGAGTAGCGCACCGAGCTCCATCCCGGCGCGTCGCCGCGCTGATCAGGGCGACGACGCATGCCTTGCGCCGCGCGCGGTCGACCACGACACTGAACCCATCGACGGGCTTCGGGCACGTGTCCGAGGGTCGTTGTGCACCAGTTCGATATGTGACATATTACTGATATCGCACGAACCGGAGAGGAGCGCCCATGATCAGCGACGTCGTCATCGTGGGCGCCGGCATCGTCGGCGCGGCCTGCGCCCGTGCGCTCGCCATGGCCGGGGAGCGCGTCACCGTGCTCGAACGCGGGGCCGCGGCATCCGGCACGAGTGCGAAGGGCGAGGGCAACCTGCTCGTCAGCGACAAGGGCCCCGGCGCCGAACTCGACCTCGCGGTCTACGCCTCGTCGCTCTGGCCGGGCCTCGTCGCCGAACTCGCCGACGAGCTCGGCCCCGGCTTCCCCGCCCTCGAGTACGAGCGCAAGGGCGGCCTGGTCGTCGCGACGACGGATGCCGGTGCCGAGCCGTTGCTGGCCTTCGCCGCGACCCAGCGCATGGCCGGCGTCGACGCCCGCGCGGTGTCCGTCGCCGACGCGCTCGCGCTCGAGCCGTGGCTGAACCCGGCGATCACCGCCGCGGTGCACTACCCCGACGACGCGCAGGTGCAGCCCGTCATCGCGACCGAGGCGCTGCTCGCGTCGGCCCGCCGCCACGGCGCGATCGTGCGAACGGGCGTCACGGTGACCGGTGCGACGCGCGATGCAGACGGCCGCGTGTCGGGCGTGACCACAGATGCCGGCGACGTGGCCGGAGGCGCCGTGCTCATCGCGGCCGGACCCTGGTCGGGCGAGGTCGCGAGCGCCATGGGCGTTCGCCTGCCCGTGAAGCCCCGCCGTGGCATGGTGCTCGTCACCACGCGCATGCCGCACCGCGTGTTCCACAAGGTCTACGACGGCGACTACTTCGGCGCCACCCAGTCGTCCGATGCCGCGCTGCAGACCTCGAGCGTCGTCGAGTCGACGGCCGCGGGCACGGTGCTGCTCGGCTCCAGCCGCGAGCAGGTCGGGTTCGACGAGCGCCTGCGCGTCGACGTGATCCGCGAGGTCGCGGGCAAGGCGCTGCGCCTGTTCCCGTTCCTCGCCGGCGCCTCGATCATGCGCACCTACGGCGGATTCCGTCCGTTCATGCCTGACCACCTTCCCGTGATCGGCGAAGACCACCGGGTGCCGGGGCTCTGGCACGCGAGCGGGCACGAGGGCGCCGGCATCGGCCTCTCGCTCGCGACCGCCGAGCTGCTCGTCGCCGGCCTGCTCGGCACGCCGGCGCCCCTCGACGCCGCGCCGTTCGGGCTGGAGCGCGCATCGCTCGCACCTCACCTGCTGCCCGAGACCGAGGAGGCCGCCTGATGGCCGCGCGCATGATGCCCTCGCGGCACGACCCGATCCGGCCGAGGGGCGAGCGCCCCATCGGCATCTCGATCGACGGCGAACCGGTCGCCGGCGTCGAGGGTCAGACCATCGCCGGCGTCGTGCTCGCGACCGGCCGGCTCGCGTGGCGCAGGACCTCGGTCGACGGTCGACCCCGCGGACTCTTCTGCGGCATCGGCGTGTGCTTCGACTGCATCGTGACGGTCAACGGCGAACGCGACGTGCGGGCGTGCCAGCGCCGCGCGATCGACGGCGACGTCGTCGAGACGCAGCACGACGAGCTCCCGGAGGCGGCGCGATGAGCCCCGCCACGCCCGCGACGCCCGCCGCCGGTGCGCCCGCCGCGCGCACGGTGCTCGTGGTCGGCGCCGGCCCCGCCGGACTCGCCGCAGCGAAGGCCGCACGCGAGCGCGGGGCATCCGTGACCCTGCTCGATGCCGCCGACGCCACGGGCGGCCAGTACTGGCGCCACCTGCCAGCGTCGCGCCCCTCGGCGAACGAGCGCGCGCTGCACCACGGCTGGTCGACCTACACCGCGCTGCACGAGGAGCTCGACCGCGACCCCGGCTGCGAGATCGTGCTCGGCGCCCAGGTCTGGGCGATCGAGCAGGCGGATGCCGCGGGCGAGGCCGCCCCCGTCGCCGTGCACGTGCTCGTGGGCCCGCCCGACGGCAGCGCCAGGCGCGGCCGCACGTTCCGCCCCGACGCGCTCGTGCTCGCCACGGGCGCGCACGACCGCACCCTGCCGTTCCCCGGATGGGACCTGCCCGGCGTCTTCACGGCCGGCGCGGCGCAGGCGTTCGCGAAGGGCGAGCGCGTGGCCCTGGGCGAGCGGGTCGTCATCGCCGGAGCCGGACCGTTCCTGCTGCCCGTCGCCGCCTCGGTCGCCGCGACCGGCGCGAAGGTGCTCGGCGTCTACGAGGCGAGCCGCGTGTCGGCGCTCGTGAAGGGGTGGCTGCCGAAGCCGTGGCAGCTCGTGGGCGCCGCGAAGAAGGGCGGCGAGCTCGCGGGCTACGTCGGCACCCACCTGCGGCACCGCATCCCGTACGTCACCGGACGGGCGGTCGTCGCCGCGCACGGCACCGACCGGGTCGAGGCCGTCACGGTCGCCGAGGTCGACGCCGACTGGTCGCCGATCGCCGGCACCGAACGCCGCATCGAGGTCGACGCGGTGTGCGTGAGCCACGGGTTCACGCCACGACTCGAACTGCCGATCGCCGCCGGATGCGACCTCACCCCCGAGCGCTTCGTGCGCGTCGACGAGAGCCAGGCCACGAGCGTTCCCGGCGTCTACGCCGCCGGCGAGATCACCGGCATCGGCGGCGTCGACGCGGCCCTCGCCGAGGGCGAGATCGCCGGTCACGTCGCCGCCGGCGGCAGCCCGCGCGACGCCGACCTCGCCGCGGCCGTCGGCGCACGCCGCGCCTTCACGGGCTTCGCCGCCCGCATCGAGGCCGCGCACGGCATCCGCTCGGGCTGGACCACGTGGCTCGAGGACGACACCGTCGTCTGCCGCTGCGAGGAGGTGCCCTACGGGCGCCTGCGCGAGACGCGCGAGGCGACCTGCGCGAGCGGCCTCCGCTCGATGAAGCTCACGACCCGCGCCGGCCTCGGCATCTGCCAGGGGCGCGTCTGCGGGCGAACGGTCGAGGAGATCGTCGGCAGCCCCGCGGCATCCGTCACCACCGACCGCCGACCCATCGCCTCGCCACTGCGCCTCGGCGAACTGGCCGGCAGAGACCCCAACACCATCACGCACCGACCGTCCGAGAAAGGACACCCATGACCACCCAGAAGTTCGACCTCGGCGGCGTCGTCGTCGCGACCACGCTCGCCTTCAAGGAGGACGCCTCCGCGCCCGCAGGCCTCGCCGTCGACTACGACAGGTTCGCCGCGCACTGCGACTTCCTCATCGAGAACGGATGCCGCGGCGTCGGCCCGAACGGATCGCTCGGCGAGTACTCGAGCCTCACCGACGCCGAGCGTCGCAAGGTGATCCAGGTCGCCGTCGAGACGGTCGCGGGTCGCGGACTCGTCGTCGCGGGCGTGCACGGCGTCGGCTGGCACCAGGCCGTGCAGTGGGCCGAGTACGCGAAGGAGGACGGCGCCGACGGCGTGCTCGCCCTGCCGCCGACGATCTACCGCGCGAGCCGCAGCGAGGTCGTCGAGCACTACACGCGCCTGAACGAGGTCGGCCTGCCGATCATGCTCTACAACAACCCCTTCGACACGAAGGTCGACCTCACGCCCGACCTCGTCGCCGAGCTCGCCCAACTCGAGAACGTCGTCGCGATCAAGGAGTTCACGGCCGACATCCGCCGGGTGCTCGAGATCAAGGAACTCTGCGACATCGACGTCATCGCCGGCGCCGACGACCTGCTGTTCGAGTCGCTCGTGGTGGGTGCGACGGGCTGGTTCGCCGGCTACCCGAACGCGTTCCCGAAGGAGGCCGTCGAGATCTACGACCTCGTGAAGGCGGGCCGCATCGACGAGGCGCGCACGCTCTACACGCAGCTCGTCGCGGTGTTCCGCTGGGACTCGAAGACCGAGTTCGTGCAGGCCATCAAGCTGTCGATCGACATCGCCGGGCAGAGCTACGGTGGACCGACGCGTCCTCCGCGCGGCCCGCTGTCGGCCGAGCACGACGCGCAGGTGCGCCGCGACACGCAGAAGGCGCTCGACTACATCGCGAGCCGCTGAGCCCGCGCACCGAAGCGGACTGAAGCGAACTCAAGGGCTGGAGGAGGACGGATGCGCTCGAACCGGGTCATCTCGGCGGTCGACTCGCACACCGAGGGCATGCCGACGAGGGTCGTCACCGGAGGCGTCGGGGTCATTCCCGGCGCGACCATGAACGAGAAGCGGCTCCACTTCATGGAGCACCTCGACGACCTGCGGCTGTTCCTCATGAACGAGCCGCGAGGGCACGCCGCGATGAGCGGTGCGATCCTCCAGCCCCCGACCCGCCCAGACTGCGACTGGGGCGTCGTCTACATCGAGGTCAGCGGATGCCTGCCGATGTGCGGGCACGGCACGATCGGCGTGGCCACGGTGCTCGTCGAGACGGGCATGGTCGAGGTCGTCGAGCCGGTCACCGAGATCCGGCTCGACACCCCGGCCGGGCTCGTGATCGCGCGCGTGGCCGTGAGCGACGGCCACGCCGACTCGGTGACCATCGAGAACGTGCCGAGCTACGTCGACGTGCTCGACACGAGCATCGACGTGCCCGGGTACGGCACCATCCCGTACTCGATGGCGTTCGGCGGCAACTTCTACGCCATGGTCGACCTCGATGCGGTCGGACTCCCGTTCGACCGCGCCCGCCAGCAGGAGATCATCACGGCCGGCCTGGCGATCATGGCGGCCATCAACGAGACCGCGCCGCCGCGGCATCCGTTCATCGACGGCGTCGACCACTGCCACCACGTCGAGTTCATCGCCCCCGGGTCGGATGCCGAGCTGTCGCGCCACGCCATGGCCATCCACCCCGGCTGGTTCGACCGTTCGCCCTGCGGCACCGGCACCTCGGCCCGCATGGCCGAGCTCTGGGCCCGCGGCGAGCTCGCGCTCGACACCGACTTCGTCAACGAGTCGTTCATCGGCAGCCGGTTCGTCGGCCGCCTGATCGCCGAGACCGAGGTCGACGGGCGGCCGGCCGTGATCCCCACGATCACGGGCCGGGCCTGGGTGACGGGCACGGCGCAGTACCTGCTCGACCCGAGCGACCCGTTCCCGACGGGCTTCCAGTTCTGATCGTCGCGCCCCGACGACGCCCACACCCGTACCCGCCCGCATCCGCCGCGCACGCTCGGCACCGCACCACGGCACACCAGGAGACACCATGACCCCCGAACTCGAGACCATCGCCGCGAATGCGGCCGCGGCCGCGCAGCCCTTCGCCGACACGAACCCGCGCGATCGCGCCAGGGCCCTCGTCGCCGTGGCCGACGCGCTCGAGGCGAACGCCGACGCGCTCGTCGCGGTCGGCATGGAGGAGACCGGGCTCGCCGAGGCCCGCCTGCGGGGCGAGCTGCGCCGCACGGCCGTGCAGCTGCGGCTGTTCGCCGAGACCATCGCCTCGGGGGCGTACCTCGACGTGCGCATCGACGCCGCCGACCCCGGGTTCGCGCTCGGACCACGGCCCGACGTGCGTCGCTACCTCGTGCCGCTCGGACCGGTCGTGAACTTCGCGGCCTCGAACTTCCCGTTCGCGTTCTCGGTCGCGGGCGGCGACACCGCATCGGCGCTCGCCGCCGGCTGCCCCGTGATCCTCAAGGGCCACCCGGGTCACCCCGAGCTCACCGGGCGAACGGCGGCCGTCGTCACCGAGGCGCTCGCCGCCGCCGGCATGCCCGACGGCGTGTTCCAGGTCGTCATGGGCCAGCAGGAGGGCGTCGAGATCCTCAAGGACCCGCGCGTGAGGGCTGGCGCGTTCACCGGATCCATCCCGGCCGGGCAGTTCCTCGCCGGGGTCGCCGCATCGCGCGAGGTGCCGATCCCGTTCTTCGGCGAGCTCGGCAGCCTCAACCCCGTGTTCGTCACGCAGGCCGCGCTCGACGAGCGCGCCGACGAGATCGTCTCCGGCTTCGTCGCGAGCGTCGGCGGGTCGGCCGGGCAGCTCTGCACCAAGCCCGGGTTCGTGTTCGTGCCCGCGGGCCACGGGCTCGAGCAGGGCATCGCGGATGCCGCGGCATCCGTCGCCCCGCACCGGCTGCTGAACCCCCGCATCGCCGAGGGCTACGCCGACCGCCGCGAGACCGTGCTCGCCGCCACGGGCGTGCGCGCGATCGCCGAGGGCCGCGTCGAGCTCGACGGGGCCGGGCAGGGCTGGGTCACCCCGACCGTCGTCGCCGTGTCGCTCGACGACCTCGTCGCCGGGCGCGAACAGCTGCTCGAGGAGTCGTTCGGCCCGCTCTCGGTGCTCATCGAGGTCGAGCCGGGCACCGACCTCGCGGCGCTCGTGCCGACCCTGCTCGACGGCAACCTCACGGCCACCGTGCACGCGGCCGACGGCGAGGACGCCCCAGAACTCCGCGCGCTCGTGCGCGTGCTCACCGAGCACGCCGGACGCGTGCTCTTCGGCGGCTGGCCGACGGGCGTCGCGGTGACCCCCGCGATGCAGCACGGCGGGCCGTGGCCGGCGACCACGAACGACTCCTCCACCTCGGTCGGCACGGCCGCGATCACGCGGTTCCTGCGGCCCGTCGCCTACCAGGGTGCGCCGGAGGCGCTGCTGCCGGAACCACTGCAGTCGGCGAACCCGTGGGGCGTGCCGCAGACCGTTTCGGCGGCGGGGGAGTCGACCGGCTGGGGCGAGAACCTCTGACACGCGGCTTCCGGTACTTGCGCGCGGTCGCGCCGAGTGGTTGGTTGAGGAACAACGCCAGAGTAAGGAGCACATCATGGGTTTCTTCGCATTTCTGATCCTCGGCCTCATCGCCGGGGCGATCGCCAAGCTGATCCTGCCGGGCAAGCAGGGCGGCGGGTGGTTCATCACCCTCCTGCTCGGCGTCGTCGGGGCATTCCTCGGCGGGTGGCTCGGCAGCCTCATCTTCGGGGTCGGCCTCAACGAGTTCTGGTCGTGGAGCACGTGGCTCCTCGCCATCGCCGGCTCGATCGTCGTGCTGCTCATCTACGGGCTCGTCACGCGCAACAGCCGCAAGACGGCCTGACCACCACCACAACGACGACGCGGCCTCGGCCGCACGACACGAGCGGATGACGGTTCGACCGTCATCCGCTCGTTCGCGTTCGGCGTCGTTCGCGTTCGCCGGCGTCGAGCGGCGCGGTGCTACCGTGAGAACGCGATCGCATCAGACGTCATCGCTCGGGAGGAGGCCGTCGTGGAACACGTCGTCGCCCTCCTGCGCCTGATCCAGGGCGTGCTCGAACCGCAGCTCGCGGGCGACGCGCACCTCACGGCGATCGTCATCGGCGCGCTCTCCATCGCCGCCGTCGCGGTCATCGTCACGTCGTACCGGGCCGTTCCCGCGCTCGTGGGCGCCGATCCCAGCAGCGCGTCGCTGCGGCATCGGCAGACGGTCGATCCCGGTCGCCTCATCGCGCAGAGCGACCCCGACGCGGCCGGGCGCCCTCGCCCCAGGGCGCCGGGGCGCGGCATCCAGGCCGCGTAGCGACATCCGCCCACCGCCCCGCGCCCGCGGGAGCCGAGGCGACCCATGCGCCGACGCGGCCAGACGGATCCCACTCCGCTCCGACCGCTAGGACGCACCCATGGACCTCTACGCCTTTCCCCCCATCGCCGCCGTGCTCGACGTGGCCTACTCGCTGCTCATGTCGCTCTCGAACCTGCTCGAGCCGATCGCGGGCGCCTCGAGCGCCGCGCTCGCGATCGTGCTCGTGACCCTGCTCGTGCGGGCCGCCCTCATTCCCGTCGGCGTCTCGCAGGCCAAGGCCGAACGCACGCGGGCGAGGCTCGCCCCCCGCCTGGCCGAGCTGCAGCGCAAGCACAAGGCGAACCCCGAACGCCTCCAGCGCGAGATGATGGCGCTCTACGCAGAGGAGGGCACCTCGCCCTTCGCCGGCTGCCTGCCGATGCTCGTGCAGATCCCGGTGGTCGGCGTGATCTACGCGCTGTTCATCCTGCCGGTCATCGCCGGGCAACCGAACGACCTGCTCACGCACACGCTGTTCGGCGTGCCGCTCGGGTCGAGCCTCGCCGGATCCGTCGCGGCCGGCACCGCGACGCCCGCGACGATCGCCGTCTTCGCCGCCATCGTGCTGCTCATCGCGCTCGTCGGCGAGGTCACCCGGCGGGCGTTCCGACCGGTCGCGGCGGCGGGTGCGGCATCCGCTCAGGGTGCTTCGGATGTCTCGACGGCGACGTCTGCCGCGGCCGGGCAGCTCCCCGGCCTGGCCGGCATGCAGGGCGTGCTCGGCCTGCTGCAGTTCGTGACGGCCGTCGTGGCGATGTTCGTGCCGCTCGCCGCGGCGGTCTACCTGCTCGTGACGGTCACGTGGACCCTCGGCCAGCGGCTCGTGCTGCGGCGGCGTTACCCCGCCGTGCCGCCCGTGGTTCCGCCTGCGCTGCCGGCCTGAGCGGGCTGTTCGGGATCCGGCGGCGAGTCGGGAGGGTTGGTCACGGGATCCCGATCGGGTGCGGGCCGGAATGCGGACACGGCGGGTCGGGCGGGCTCGTCGTCGATCAGCGCCGCGCGCATGATGCTGCGCGGGTCGTAGCGCCGAGGGTCGAGTGCACGCCAGTCCTCATCGGAGAACTCGGGCCCGAGCTCCTCGCGAACCTGCGCCGTGGTGGTCGTCGCGAACGCGCGCACCTTGGTGACGAAGCGCGCGAGGGCGGCCGCGTACACGGGAAGCCTGGTCGGGCCCACCAGCACGGCCGCGATGATGCCGATGAGGAGGAGCTTCTCGAAGGTGAGCCCGAAGCTCATCGCCCCGTGGCCGGCTGCGGGGCGGGCGGTGCCGCCGACGCGGGCTCGGGCGCGATGGTCGAGTCGACGGTGGACGCGGGTGCCGGGGCGGCCGACCCCGGCGAGGCGGCGGAGCCTGCGGCGGCGGTGGCCGCGGCATCCGCCTCATCGTCTTCGCGCATCGCCTTCATCTCGCCCTTGAAGGCGCGGGCCGACTGGCCGAGGCTTCGGGCGAGGGCCGGCAGCTTCGTGCTGCCGAACAGGAGCAGGATCACCACGACGACGATCACGAGGTGCCAGCCGGTCAGTCCTTGGAGCATCGGGGGGCCCTCCTCGGGCTCGGATGCGGCGGCCTCGGTGCCCCCGCGTCGAATGGATCGGATCGGACGGCGCGGATCGAGAGACCACGATGTCCTATTGCGGAGGATCCTATAGGTGCGCGGTCACCTGAGACAAGACTGAGGCGAAGGTTAACTATCTTGACGTCTGATCCGACATCTTTTGATTGACCAACGGCGAAACTTCCGACAGGATGACGCCTGAGCGATGCCGGGGGAAGCGTGCAGCCGGCAGCTGCGAAACGGGGTGGAACGCCCCGTGACCAGACGACGAAGTCCGGAACGCCAACCGTGACTCGAAGACGAGCGAAGGGGGGCGCCAGCACGCACTCGTGGCCGTGAAGGCCACTCGACATGTGACCGGGCCACCACCTGAGCCGATCGAAGCGGCGGTGATGACCCGGCGAGACAACCCTGACTGGCAACGAACCGACAGGAGCTGTTCAACGATGAATCCTACCCACAGGCGTTTGCGCACACGGAGACTCCTGGTCCCCGTGATCGCGCTCACCGCCGGAGCGCTCATCATCACCGGTACGCCGGCGATGGCGCACGACGGCCATGACCATGAAGCCGAGGCCGCTGCCGCGGCGCTCGACTGGACCAACTACGAGAAGATCCTGCTCACGAAGAACGTGGGCGAACCGATCGACCTCGCCGTGCTGCCCGACAGCACCGTGCTCCACACCGCACGCAACGGCGACGTCCGCCTCACCGACCCGACGTCCGGCACCACGACGGTGACGAACACCCTTCCCGTCTACGCGAACTCCGAGGACGGCCTGCAGACGGTCGCCATCGACCCCGGGTTCGAGGACAACAACTGGGTCTACCTCGTCTACGCCCCGCGCGACGCGGACGGCGACGGCGTGGCCGACACCCCGACGGGATCGGCGCCCAACTCGCTGCCCGTCGGAGCCGACGAGAGCTACTGGGAGCAGTGGGAGGGCGTCAACCGCCTCTCGCGCTTCCAGTGGACCGGCGAAGGCCTCGACCTCGCGACCGAGCAGGTCATCCTCGACGTGCCCGTGCAGCGTGGACAGTGCTGCCACGTCGGCGCGGACATCGACTTCGACGGCGACGGCAACCTCTACCTGAGCACCGGCGACAACACGCCGGCCAGCGCCCCGGGTGCCAACGGCTTCGCACCGAACAACGACGCACCGGGCATGAACCCGGGCTTCGACTCGCGACGCGGCGCCGGCAACACGAACGACCTCCGCGGCAAGATCCTGCGCATCCACGTCGAGGACGACGGCACGTACACGATCCCCGCCGGCAACCTCTTCGCGCCGGGGACCGAGAAGACGAAGCCCGAGATCTTCATCATGGGCGTGCGCAACCCGTTCCGCATCGAGGTCGACCCCGAGACGAACTCCATCTCGTGGGGCGACTACGGGCCCGACGCCACGAAGGCGGTCGCCTCGACCGCCGGCCGCGGCCCGATGGGCCTCGTCGAGTGGAACGTCGCGAGCCTGGACGACCCGCACAACTCGGGCTGGCCGTACGCGACGGGCGACAACTTGGCCTACAACGACTGGGACTTCGCGACCGCGACCCCCGGTGCGTTCTTCGACCCGGCGAACCTGGTCAACGAATCGCGCTGGAACACCGGCCTCACCGCCATCCCGCCGGCACGCGCCGCCACCCTGTACTACGGCGACAACGTCGACGACCAGCCGTGGAACGAGCTCGTCAACTTCGGCTCCGGCAGCGGCCAGGGCCCGATGGGCGGCCCGGTCTACCACTACGACGCCGACAACCCCTCGACGGCCAAGTTCCCCGAGTACTGGGACAGCAAGGCCTTCATGGGCGAGTTCTCGCAGGACTACATCGCGGCGTTCACCGTCGACTACGCGAACGACGAGGTGACGAAGATCGAGGACTTCCTCCCGAACTCCGCGCTCACCGCGGCCGCGCAGCCGATCCACGACAACCCGATGGACATCGAGTTCGGCCCCGACGGGTCGATGTACGTGCTCGACTACGGTGACGGCTTCTTCCGGGCCAACCCCGACGCCGGCCTGTACCGCATCGACTACGCCGAGGGCAACAAGGCCCCCCAGGCGCGCTTCACCGCGACGCCGGGCTCGTCCTCGGCCGCTCCGGTCGAGGTCGCGCTCGACGCATCGTCCAGCACCGACCCCGAGGGCGGCGCGCTCACCTACGCGTGGGACATCGACGGCGACGGCACGTTCGAGTACCAGGGCGCCACGGCGACCCACACGTACACCGAGCTCGGCGCCTACACGGTGCGCCTCCGGGCGACCGACGCGGGCGGAAAGTTCAGCCTGACGAGCAAGGTCATCTCGGTCGGCAACCAGGCCCCCGTGGTCAAGGTGCCGTACCCCGAGAACGGCGGCTTCTTCGACTGGGGCCAGGCGGTTCCCTACAAGGTGACCACCAC
Organism: Agromyces sp. Leaf222; assembly: GCF_001421565.1. Lineage (NCBI taxonomy): Bacteria > Bacillati > Actinomycetota > Actinomycetes > Micrococcales > Microbacteriaceae > Agromyces > Agromyces sp. Leaf222. The sequence goes on from NZ_LMKQ01000002.1 coordinate 563,431, forward strand.
CGACGCCGAAGACGGCAACGAGACCGTGTCCAGCCGCGTGGCGTGGACCTACGGGCTCGGCCACGACGAGCACGCCCACCCCGAGGTCTCGGGCACCGGCGCGACCGGCGCGTGGAAGACGGACCCCAACTCGCCGGAGCACGGCGCGGGAGCCAACCTCTACGGTGCGGTCGTCGTGACCTACGCCGACAACGGCGCGAACGGCCTGCCGGCCGCGACGGGTGAGGCCGCGCTGCGACTGAACCCGAAGACGCAGGAGGCCGAATACGCCATCCAGCGTCGAGGCGTCGTCGTCTACGAGGACGAGACCGCCTCCGGCGGCATCGCGATCCGCGGGCTCGGCACCGACGGCGGCGTCGTCGACTTCCTCCGCTACGACCCCGTGAGCTTCTCGGGGATCACCGGCGCGGTCGTCCGCGCCAACGGCGCCGGCAAGGTCGACCTCCGCTGGAACGACGTCTCGGCGGCACCGTTCGCCTCGGCGACGATCCCCGGCGGAGCCGGCTGGAAGGACGTCTCGATCACCTTCGCCAACGCGCCCAGCGGGTCGGGTCAGCTGTACGTGACCTCCACCGCCGAGCTCGCGGTCGACTCGATCAAGATGGTCGGCGCCGGTGTGGCCGACGTGACCGCGCCGACCGTGGCGCACACGCTCACGCCGAGCACCCCGAAGGGCGTCGGCGGCGTGTTCAACGAGCCGGTCCGGTTCGCCGTGCAGCCCGCCGACAACGGTGCCCTCGCCAGCGTGCAGTACTCGCGCGACGGCGGTGCGACGTGGACCGCGCTCGCTGCGAACCAGCAGTACGGCGTGACCTTCCAGGCGAAGGGCACGTACGACCTGCAGTACCGCGCCACCGACACCGGCGGCAACGTCTCGGCGGTCAAGACCGTGAAGTTCTCGGTCGACCTCGACGCGCCGAACGAGCCGACGGTCGACAGCCGCACGCTCGTGACGCTCGGCTCCTCGCGGGCCGCGTACGGCGACGAGACCGCGGTGGCCGTGCAAGTGACCGGCGAGGGCGGCGTGCCGTCCGGCGAGGTCGCACTCACCATCGGCGAGACCGAGGTCGGTCGCGGCACCCTCGACGCGGAAGGACGGGCGAGCATCACCCTCCCGGCCGACCTCGCCGTCGGCACCCACACGATCCGGGTGAGCTACCTCGCCGACGAGGTCTTCAAGACCTCGGCCGGCACGGCGCGACTCACGGTCTCGCAGACGAAGTCGATCACCGACGTCACCGTCTCGCCCGACCCGGTCAAGCCCGCGGTCGCCGCGAAGGCGACGATCCAGGTCGAGTCGACGACGGGGATCGTTCCCGTCGGCGGCGTCACGGTCACGGTGCGCAAGGGCACCGCGACGGTCGCGACGGTCACCGGAACGCTCGACGCGTCCGGCCACGTCGTGGTCACCCTGCCGAAGCTCGCAGTCGGCTCCTACCAGATCCAGGCGGCCTACGACGGATCCTCCGGCGTGGCCAAGAGCACGGACACGGCCACCCTGACCGTGCGCCAGTGAACCCGGTGGGGCCCGCACGCCGTGCGGGCCCCACCAACCCGACCGACCCGGCCCCCGGTTCGGTCTCACCTCGAAGGAGAGAGATGAGTCACCACACTCACGGCCACCCGACGGTGTCGGCCAAGCCGATGAGCCGCCGGAACCTGCTGCAGGCGCTGGCCGCATCATCCGTCGCCGTCGGCCTCGGGGCGTTCGCCGCCCCGACCGCGGCGTCCGCACTGGGCGCTGCACCCGCAGCGCTTCCCGCCGCGCTCCCCACCGCCAGCGGCGGGGCGCGCCTCGTGCCCGTCAACCGCATCGGCATCCAGCTGTTCACCGTCCGCGACAAGCTCAGCGGTGCTGGCTCGATCGGCTTCCGTCGCCTGTTCGAGGAGCTCAGCGCGATCGGCTACTCCGAGGTCGAGTTCGCCGGGTACACGCAGGGCGGTGCGGGCGCGATCACGCCCGCCGAGATCCGGCAGCTGCTCGACGACAACGGTCTCCGTGCCGTTGGCTCGCACGCCACGCTCAACCCGGGCAACATCGACGCGCAGCTCGAGATCGCGAACACCCTCGGCATGCAGTACCTGGGTCAGGGTGGTCCGATCGCCTCCGGGCGCGCCGACTCGGCGTGGGTCACCGCGGCGCAGACGTGGAACCAGATGGGCGTCAAGGCCGAGGCCGCCGGCGTCACGCTCTACACGCACACCCACCAGGGCGAATGGAACTGGACGACGGATGCGAACGGCGCCAACACGAACCGCCGCGTGTACGACCTCCTCTGGACCGAGTTCGATCCCGATCTCGTGGCATTCGAGATGGACATCTACTGGGCCTACGTCGGCCGGCACCTGTTCCCCGGGTTCGAACCGGTCGAGTACCTCAAGCGCGACCCCCGCCGCTTCCCGCTCGTGCACCTCAAGGACGGCAAGCTCAACCCGGCCAACGGCAACGGCTACGACATCATCGAGTTCGGCGCCGGCGACATCCCCTACGCGCAGATCCTCAAGGAGCTGCAGCGCAACCGCGGCCAGCGCTTCGGCATGTACGAGCAGGACAACGCCGGTTCGACCGCCGCCGGCGGCAACCCCGTGAACTCGCTCGGCAACGCCGACCGCAGCTACGACCAGATCGCCGCGCTGCGCGGCTGACCAACGAAACCCGAAAGGAGACATACCCAGATGAGAAACACATTCAAGGTCTCGGCCATCGCGTTGCTCGTCGCAGGCGGAAGCCTCGTCGCGGTCCCCGCGTACGCGGCGGACCTGAGCTGCGCCGGTGACATCGGCGACCAGGTCGTCGCCGGCAACCTCGTCGTCGGCGACGGCGTCGACTGCGTCGTCGGCGGCGCGACCGTGCAGGGCGACGTCATCGTCGAGCCGGGCGGCTGGCTCGACGCCACGTCGGTCATCGTCGAGGGCGACGTCGTCGCGACCGACGCGTACGGCGTGCTGCTCGACGGCACGAGCGTCGCCGGCGACATCAGCGTCTACTCGGCGGACACCGAGCTCGGCTTCCTCTACGTGAACGACCTCGAGGTCGGCGGCTCCGTCGCCGCAGGCGGGGTCGACGTCGAGGTGACCGACAGCACGATCGGCGGTTCGCTCACCACGCAGGAGGCGAACTACGTCGACGTGGTGCGCACCTCGGTCGTCGGCGACGTCTCGATCGACGGGTCCGCGTGGGGCGTGTCTGTCGCAGGCGCGATCGTGCAGGGCAGCGTGACGGTCAGCGGCAGCGCTCGCGACGTGCTCATCGGTGCGGATGCCGATGGCGCGGCTGATGCGTTCGCCAACACGATCGGCGGCGACCTCGTGCTGACCGGCAACTCGGCCAACCTGCGCGTCGCAGCGACGACCGTGCAGGGCGCGATCGAGCTGTCGGACAACGACCCGGCGGCGGCGTTCGGCTCGGGCGTGGCAGCGGGCTCGGTCGTGGGCGACTACACCGGCACCGCGCCGGGCGTCCCCGCAGCCGGTGACCAGGCGATCGCCGTGACGGTGCCGAACCAGGCTCCGGGCGAGCTGATCTGGGAGCTCGAGGGCTCGTCGGCGCTCGTCGACCTCGGCGTGGCCGAGGAGCAGCTCGACCACTTCGAGGCATCCGGCGAGATCGTCCCGATCCGAGTGCAGGACACCCGCGCAGGCAACCCCGAGTGGTCGCTCACCGCACAGGTGTCCAACTTCTCGGCCGGCGGCGACCCCGTCTCGAGCAAGTACCTGGGCTGGACCCCGGAGGTGACGGATGCCGCAGGCGGCGCCGTCGCCGGTGCTCCGGTGCAGTCCGGCTTCGACGGTGGGGACGGCCTCTCGGTCGCCCGCACCCTCGCCGGCGCTCCCGACGGTCACGCCCGCAGCGCGTCCGTCGTCGGTGCCGACCTCGAGCTGAAGCTTCCGCTCGAGACCCCTCGTGGCACGTACACCGCGACGATCACGCTGACCGCGCTCAGCTGATCACCCGTCCGGGCCCCGGTTCGCCGGGGCCCGGACACCCCATTCTCCGAACCGCACGAAAGCGAGCGAGCGCCCATGTCCCAGGCCGTCACCTCCCAGTCCACCGCAGCCCGCGCACGTCGCGGCCGCCACGTCGCAGCAGCCCATCGGCCGCAGCAGGGTCGCATCGGGCCCGAGACGCTCCGCCTGCTGCTCGGCGCCGCCATCGCACTCGTCCTCGCGCTCTCCGCCTGGCTCGGCTCCGTCGCCGGAGCCGGCGCCGCGCATGCCGCCGAAGACGAACCGAGCGACACGACCGTGTCCTGGAGCGTCCGCCCCGCGGACACCCTGCAGGGCACCGCCCGCCCCAACTTCGCGTACGAGGCGCTTCCGGGCCAGTCGGTCGCCGACGCCCTCCTCGTGACCAACCGCAGCACGACGAGCATCGACCTCGAGGTGTACGCCGCCGACGGGTTCCTCACGCCCGACGGCTCGCTCGACATCCTGCCGAAGGACCAGGAGTCGGTCGAACTCGGCAGCTGGGTCGAGATCGCCTCGCCGAGCATCACGCTCGCGAGCGGGCAGACCATGGAGATCCCCTTCGAGCTGACCGTGCCAGAGGACGCACCGCCCGGCGACTACGCCGCCGGCGTGGTCGCGTCGATGAGCGTCGACGCCGCCGGCGTCATCACCGAGCGACGGCTCGGCTCACGCGTCCACCTGCGGGTCAGCGGCGACCTCGTTCCCGCCTTGACGGTGACGGATGTCTCGGTCGCCTACACCGGCACGCCGGTGCCGTTCGCCCCGGGCGACGGCAGCGTGACCTTCACGCTCACGAACACCGGCAACACGAGGCTCGCGCCCGACGCGGTCGTGCAGCTCTCGGGCCCGTTCGGGCTCGCGCCGGTGACGGTGCGCGGCTCGGACCTCCCCGAGCTGCTGCCCGGCAGCACGATCGAGCACACCGTGCAGGTCGCCGGGGTCGCCCCGCTCGGGCTCGTGACGGCGGATGTCGCCGCTGACGCCGACGTCGTCGTGCGGCCGGGGGACACCCAGACGCCGCCGGAGGTGGCCGGGGCCTCGGCCTCCGCCTCGGGCTGGGCCGTGCCGTGGACCTCGATGGCGCTCGTGCTGCTCGTGGCCGGCCTCGTGACCTGGTGGCTCCTCGCCCGGCGTCGGGCGAAGGCCGCGAAGGCGAAGGCGATCGACGAGGCGGTGGCGGCAGCACTCGCGGCGCGCGATGCCGCGGATGCCGTGCCCGCATCGGATGCCGTGCCCGCCGCGAGTGCCGCGGCGGAGCCGCCCTCGGGCGATGGGCCGGACGACGAACCCGGCACCGGTGACGAGCCCGCGCGGGAGCGCGTCGTCACCGGCTGACCGCACAGACCGCCGGCGGCGCGAGGAGGGACACCACGCGCCGTCGGCGTGCCACATGGCGCTCGACGCCGAGGAGCGGCCGCTCATGCAGCGGCCGCTCCTGCATGCCCGCAGGCGCGCCCCAGGCGCCTCGCATGTCGGGACGCAGGCGCGACTCGGGCGTGATTCAGGCGCGACGTCTGCGCGACGCAGGCACGGCTCGACCGCGACGCAGTGGCACGAAGAAGCCCGGACCCGCGATGCGGGCCCGGGCGACGTCTGGAGACGCTGGTTGCCGGTCAGGCGCGGATGAAGCCCGCGCTCAGCGATTCCGGCGAGAGTGCGTGCTCGACGGCCAGCATGCTCGCGCCGATGATCGCGGCCTTGTCGGCCGCCTGCGACTGCACGATCGACAGGTTCTCGGTGGCCAACGGCGTGGACCGGGTGTAGACGACCTCGCGGACGCCGGCGATGAGCTGTTCGCCCACGCGGGCCATTCCGCCGCCGATCGCGATGACCGAGGGGTTCATCAGGCTCACGCACGCGGTCAGCACCTCGCCGATGTCGCGCCCGGCCTGGCGCACGGCCAGGATGGCGTCGATGTTGCCGCGCTTGACGAGGTCGACGACGTCGGTGCCGGTCTGCGCCTCGACGCCCTGCTCGCGCAGGGCGCGGGCGATCGCGGGGCCCGAGGCGAGCGCCTCGATGCAGCCGCGGTTGCCGCACTGGCACGGGACGTTCGCGCCGCGCGCGATCTGCACGTGCCCGATGTCGCCGGCGATGCCCTGGGCGCCGCGCTGGAGGGCGCCGCCCGAGATGAGGCCGGCGCCGATGCCCGTGGCGATCTTGACGAACATGAGGTGCTGCACGTTCGGCCATGCCACGGCGCGCTCGCCGAGCGCCATGATGTTCACGTCGTTGTCGACGAGCACGGGCACCGGCAGGTGCTGCTGCACCCAGCCCGGGATGTCGAAGCGATCCCAGCCGGGCATGATCGGCGGGTTCACGGGTTGGCCGGTCGAGTGCTCGACGGGGCCAGGCACGCCGATGCCGACGGCGGCGACGTGCGATCGGTCGCGGTCGGTGCGCTCGAGGAGGAGCGCGGCGCCCTCGACGAGCCAGGTGAGCACCGGCTCGGGCCCGAGCGAGACGTCGAGGGGTTCGCTGTGCTCGGCGAGCACGGCGCCGGTGAGGTCGGTGATCGCGACGGTCGCGTGGGAGGCGCCGATGTCGGCGGCCACGACGACCTTCGCCGCCGGGTTGAGGGCGAACTGCGACGGCGGTCGCCCGCCGGTCGAGACGGCGTCGGCGACGGGCGTGATCAGGCCCATTCGCATGAGCTCGTCGACCCGCGCGGCGATGGTCGAGCGGGCGAGGCCGGTCGACTTGGCCAGCTCGGCGCGGGTGCGGGGCACACCGTCACGGAGCAGCTGGAACAGCTGGCTCACGCCGGTGACGGTCTGCGGTGAATCGGTCGTCATAGGTGTCACGCTCTCGGTATACCACTACTTACGTCGAGATCCGGGTGACTTCTGCGCTGCTGACCCCTGAAAACGGGGGTCAGCAGCGCAGATGTCGGACGATCTCAGGAACTCGACCTGCCGCCCTGCTTGGCGAAGCGCTGCTGGAGCAGCACCGCGACGATGATGATGACGCCCTTCGCCACGGCCTGCACCGACGACGAGAGGTTGTTCTGCACGAAGACGTTCGTCAGCGTGGCGAAGATGAGCACGCCGAGCACGGTGCCGGTGACCGTGCCACGGCCACCGGCGAGCAGGGTGCCGCCGACGACGACCGCGGCGATGGCGTCGAGCTCGTAGAGCTGGCCGTGCGTCGACGTGCCGGCCGTGGTGCGGCCGAGGATCATGACGGCCGCGATGCCGGCCGTCAGGCCCGCGAGCGCGTACAGCCACACGGTGTGCCGCTTCACGTTGATGCCCGCGAGCCGCGAGGCCTCGCTGTTGCCGCCGATGGCGACCGTGCGGCGGCCGAACGTCGTGCGGTTGAGGAGGACCCAGCCGCCGACGGCGACAAGAGCGAAGATCCAGATCAGGATGTCGACGCCCAGGAAGTCGGCGTTGAAGAAGGAGATGAACTCGCGCGAGCCGATGGTGAGCGTGCGGCGCTCGGCGAGGATCTCGGCGAGACCGCGGGCCGCGACGAGCATCGCGAGCGTGGCCATGAACGCGACGACGTTGCCGTACGCGATCACGATGCCGTTGACGAGCCCGGCGAAGATGCCGACCACCAGCGCGACGATGACCATCACGACCCAGTGCGAGCCCTCGGCGAGGTCCTGCGTCACCGCGAGGGTGGCGGCGATCGAGGCGAGCCCCATGACCGAGCCGACCGACAGGTCGATGCCGCCGGCGATGATGACGAAGGTCATGCCGACGCTGATGACGCCGATGATCGACGCCTGCCGCAGGATCGTGAGTGCGTTGCTGGTCGTGGTGAACGTGTCGGGCGCGCTGATCGCGCCGACCACCACGATGAGCACGAGTGCCAGCACGAGGCCGAGGTTGCGCCCGACGGACCCGGACATCAGTCGGCGGATGGGGGACACCGGTGCCTCGACGCTCGTCGCTGACGTGGTGGGGTTCGGCTCGGCGACGACTTCAGCGCCGGGGGTGGTCTGCTCGCTCATGCGGCAGTTCCTTTCATGACGAGGTCGAGCACGCCGTGCTCGTCGATCTGGGT